>DATCQG010000110.1:0-15548 GCA_036569625.1 Dermatophilaceae bacterium
GGGGCAGCCGGACGTGCCTCGAGGTCGGCGACATCGCCGGGCAGGGTGAGGACCGCAACGCCGGGGGCACCATAGGCGTGGTGAATCGCGCTGCGGATGACTCGCGGCGCCTGGGCTGCGCTCGAGATCATCTCGGAGTACACCGAGCACTCGGTGAAGAGCCGATCGGGGTGCGTCTCCTGGAAGTACTGCGTGCCGATCTGCTCGCTCGGGATGTGCGAGGCGATCGCCAGAACGGGGACCCGTGAGCGGTTCGCGTCGTACAGGCCATTGATGAGGTGCAGGTTGCCGGGACCGCACGACCCCGCGCACACCGCGAGCGTGCCTGCGAGCTCAGCCTCGGCGGCCGCGGCGAACGCGCCAGCTTCCTCGTGGCGCACCTGCACCCACTCGATACCCTCGGTGCGCCGCACTGCGTCGACCACAGGGTTGAGGCTGTCGCCCACGATGCCGTAGATGTGGCGCACCCCTGCGGCAACCAGCTGACCCACAAGTTGATCGGCAACGGAACGGGTGCGGGCCATGAAAGCTCCTCAGGTTAACGGCGTGATCCGCCAATTGTCCGCCCCTGCCCAGAATCGATGCCAGGGGTTGTTCACAGTCTGACGGCCAGCTGAGAGCAGACCGGACCGCGCCGGAAGGCTCGGCGGGATCGGTGATCCCGAAGTGCCGCTGATCCTCGATCGCGCCGTGGTAATGGTTGGCGTCTATTGGTCAAGGTCCTGAGACGTGTCTCGGAGCGCGAGTGCAGCCTGGACGAGCGCAGCGTGGGTGAGGGCCTGTGGGAAGTTGCCGAGATGGGCTCCCGTCGCCGGGTCCATCTCTTCGCCATACAGGCCCAGGGGGTTGGCCTTGTCGAGCAGGGCCTCGAACAGCTCGACGGCTTCTGGGCGGCGGCCAGTGTGGGCCAGGGCCTGGACGAGCCAGAACGAGCACGGCAGGAATGCGCCTTCGTTGCCGGGCAGGCCGTCGCGTCCTGGCGGGTATCGGTACAGCAGCGGGCCGCCGGCTGACAGCTCATCCCTGACGGCGTTGATCGTGTCATTCACCCGGGGTGAGCCGGGGTCCTCGATGCCGAGCAGCGGCAGGATCAGCAGGGCTGCATCGAGATCAGTGGAGCCGTAGCTGCGGGTGTAGCTGCCGACGGCCGGGTTGAAACCGCACATCTTGACCTCGGCGGCGAGGGCGTCTCTGGCGCTCTGCCAGCGTCGGCGTCTCCGGGCGGACAGTCGATGGGTCTCTCCGATGCGTAAGGCACGGTCGAGGGCGAGCCAGCCCATCAGCTTGGAGTGCACATGGTGGGCGGCATCGTCACGGATCTCCCAGATGCCGGCGTCCGGGTCACGCCACCGGCGGGCGACCAGGTCGGCGAAACCGCGCATGGCTCGCCAGGTCTCGGAGTACAGGGGGTGTCCGGCCTGCTCGAGCACCCAGGCGGCGTCCAGAACCCAGCCGTAACCGTCGAGCTGGTGCTGGCCCGCTGCGCCGTTGCCCACTCGTACCGGCGCGCTGCCGCCGTAGCCGGACCAGCCGTCCAGGTCGCGCTCAGCTGGTACGTGGCGCCCGTCGACGGTGAGCAGTGCCGGCAGACGTGGTCGCCGCAGGCGGCTCGCGTGCAGCAGCCACCAGAGGAACCCGCGGGCCTCATCGAGCTTCCCGACCCCGAGGAACGCGGCAACGCCGATGCTGGCGTCCCGGGGCCAGGCGTAGCGGTAGTCCCAGTTGCGCATACCGCCGGGATTCTCCGGCAACGACGTGGTGGGCGCGGCGACCGGTGCTCCCGAGGGCGAGTAGGTCAGGAGGCGCAAGGTCAGCAGGCTGCGCACTGCGACGTCACGATACGGAAGGCTGTCGTCGATCTGCGCGCTCCACGCCCGCCAACGGGCCTCGTCCTGGACGATCAGGTCCCAGGCCGCGCCGGGATCGACGTGGATGAGCGGTTCGCGCTGGGCCACGGCCAGAACCAGCGTGACGGGGCAGTCCTGAGTGACCGTGATCGATGTCGGCCTGCCTGGTTCGATCGCCAGCTCAGGGCCACAGACCAGGGAAAGCGCGAGCGACCCCCACTCGCACACCAGGTCCGGGCCGCGGTGTGAGACCCGCGGCCTGCGGTGGTACTCGCCGAGGCGGGGATCGAACTCGACCACCGCCTCAACAGGTCCGCCCTGAACAGAAAGCCGCCGGACCAGCAGCGTTGCGGGTAGGAGGCGCCCGGCAACCTCGGCCACCATCGCCTCGGTCAGGACGAGCCGACCCTGGCCGACCGTCCAGGTCGTTTCCAGGGTCGCACTGTCATTGCGGTAACGGCGCTCGACGACCGGGGCTGGCAGGAGCGGTCCGACCCTGAACGTTCCCGCCGCCGGCCCGCCGACCATCCGGCCGAATACGGGCTCCCCATCAAAGCGGGGCAGGCACAGCCAGTCGATCGCTCCGTCGCTGGAGACCAGGGCCGCGGTTCGAGTGTCGCCCAGCAGCCCATAGTCGCCGATCGGCGCAGGACCGTGGGCGGGTGAATCGTCGGGCAGGATCTGAGGTCGGTTCACGTCAGCGCGCCTGGAAGAGCAGACCGAGAACGATCCCGTAGACCAGGTGAGCCACGATCGCCACCGCAGGGGTCTGGGCGCCGTAGTTGAGGGCGAGCAGGCCAGGCGGCTCCAGCACGGCCGTGCTGGCCGGGCCGGCGCGGTGTGAAGCCATCCGCGGGTGGACACCCGGGAGCAGCGGCAGGAGCACCATCAACGCCACCGCCACGTGCAAGAGGCCCAGCAGCGCGCCGAACCACCAGGTGGCACTGTGCACCAGGTCGAACATGGCCGCGTAGCCGAGGGCGAAGCCCATGCCAACGGCGAGATGGATGAAGAACCCGGCGACCCGGGCCCGGTCCGGGTCCGCGGTGACGACGGTGCCCAGCACGAGGGGAAGGTCGAGGCGGGTTAGCCCCGCCATCTGGGCGGCGATCATCACGGCGGTGAGGGCCGTGGTGGCGACCACCCCGAAAAGTGCCCAACCTGCCCAGTCCATCTCAGCCCCGGCTGGGCCCGTCGGCCTTGGCTGCGGGGCTGGCGAGCAGGTCAGCCAGGGGGACCGACGGGTCGGCGAGGCGGTCCGGGTCGACGCTGGCGCCGCTTCGGATGAGGGCCTTGATGTCGTCACCCTGGTCCCAGATGTTGGCGTTCATGCCGGCCAGCACTCGCCCGTCCTTGAGCCAGAAGGCCAGGAACTCCCGCCCTGCCCTGTCGCCGCGGACCACGACGCGGTCCCAGTCGTCGGCGTAGCCGTTGTACTCCATTCCCAGGTCGTACTGGTCGGAGTAGAAGTACGGAAGCTTCTCGTATGCCGTGTGCTGGCCCAGCATGTTGCGCGCCGCGACCGGACCCTGGTTCAGGGCGTTGGCCCAGTGCTCCATCCGGATCCGCTTGTTGTACCTGGTGTTCCAGGTTGCTGCCACGTCGCCGGCGGCGAAGACATCGGGGACGCTGGTAGCCAGGAACTCATCGACGACGATGCCGTTCTCAACGGTCAGACCGGCAAGTTTGGCCAGTTCGACCCGGGGCGTTACACCGACTCCCACGACCACCAGGTCGCCCTCGATGACCACACCATCCGTGGTGCGCACCCCACTTGCGGCGCCGTCGCCCACGATGGCCTCGATCTGGGTGGACAGGTGCAGGTCGACCCCGTGCCCGGCGTGCAGGTCGCGGTAGACGCCGCCGACCTCCGGGCCCAGGACCCGCACGAGTGGCACGGCCTCGGGCGCGACGATCGCGACCTCGGCGCCCAGGTGGCGCGCCGAGGCGGCAACCTCGGACCCGATCCAGCCGGCGCCGATGACCACGACCCGGCTCGCCGCCGTGATCGCCGCCCGAAGAGCATCGGACTCACCCATGGCCCGCAGGTAAGCGACCCCCGGCAGGTCCGCGCCCGGCAGCGGAAGGCGCCGCGGGGCCGCGCCGGTGGACAGCAGCAGCCGGCTGTACGACATACGGGCGCCACCGGCCAGGGTGATCTCGTGGGCGCCCGGATCCAGGGACTGCACCCGGGTGCCGGTCATCAGCTCGATGCCGTTGTCGGCGTAGAAGCCCTCGTCGTGGACATAGAGCTTGGCGGCCGGCTTCTCACCGCGCAGGTACTCCTTGGACAGCATCGGGCGCTCGTACGGGCGCTCGGCCTCCTCACCGATCAGCACCACCCGCCCGTCGAAACCCTCGGCCCGCAGCGTCTCGGCAGCCTTGGCTCCGGCCAGGCTCGCGCCGACGATAACGAATGTCTGGTCTGTGGCCATGTGGCACTTCCTCTTATAGTCGTCAGGCTCTGATAGTGGTCAGGCGCTGCATCGTGGGTGGATGAACATGCAGGTGCGAGCCTGGCGCGAAGACTCAGGCAGAGCGTGTCAGCGCCAAGAACTCCTGGCGCGAACGCGCGTCCTCGCGCAGCACGCCATGCACGGCAGACGTAATCGTCTTCGATCCCCCGGCCTTGACCCCCCGCATGGACATGCACATGTGCTCGGCCTCGATCACGACACCGACTCCCTTGGGGGCGAGGTTCTCCTGAAGCCAGTTCGCCACCTGGACCGTCAGACGTTCCTGCACCTGAAGGTCGCGGGCGAACAGCTCGACAACGCGGGCCAGCTTCGACAGGCCGAGGATGCGTTCGCCCGGCAGGTAGCCGACGTGGGCGACTCCGGTGAACGGCAGCATGTGGTGCTCGCACAGTGACTGGACCGGGATGCTCCTGGCCAGGACCAGCTCGTCGTAGTGCTCATCGTTGGGGAAGGTCGTCAGATCGAACTCACGCGGCGTGAGCATCTCGGTGAGCGACTTGGCCACCCGCAGCGGAGTGTCAGCCAGGTGCGGCGAGGACGGATCGCGGCCGAGGGCGACAAGCAGGTCACGCACAGCCCGCTCGGCAGCCGGCAGGTTGACCCCCTGACGGCCATGCACGACCCGCAGATGCCGACTCCCGTCCGGAGCCCGGCTCGGTACGGCGATCTCATGCTCGAGCTTGGCAATGCTCATGCTTGATCCCTTCTAAGAACACTATTCATTGACAATAGAAAGTATAGTGAGGTGAGTCAAGAGATGATTGGACGCAGGTCGACCAGAAAGGGGCGGAGTCGTGGGACGAAAAACGCATACGGGGACCTCTGACGAAACCGTCGGCAAGAGCTCGGCCGAGTCATCCGCAGATGTCGCGGCGGTGGCCAGCCTGGATGAGCCAACCCGACGGCGCATCTATGACCATGTATGTGCTCGCGCCCTGCCGCTCAGTCGAGACGAGGTGACTGAGGCGCTCGGCATACCGCGGCGGACCACGGCCTTCCATCTCGATCGTCTGGCCGAGCTGGGACTGCTATCAGTCTCGTTCGCACGTCGCACCGGGCGCAGCGGTCCGGGCGCCGGACGTCCAGCCAAGCTTTACCAGCGCTCCGTGGATGAGGTCTCAGTCTCGGTGCCCCCGCGACACTACGACCTCGCCGGACATCTTCTTGCCGGTGCCGTGGCCCAGGCCCAACAGTCAGGCGAGCCTCCGCGCCAGGTCCTTGACCAGCGGGCGCGGGACTTCGGTCGGGCCATGGCGCGCGAACAGTCAGGCTGGCGTGAGCAGCCAGAGCAACGAGAGCAGTCCGGCCCGGCCGAAACCGGCGCCTTGATGAGCCTGCTCGAGGTCCACGGCTACGAGCCACGGCTCACGGGCAGCGACATCGTCCTGAACAACTGCCCGTTCCATGCTCTCGCCCAGGAACACCCCGAGCTGGTCTGCGGGATGAACCTGCACCTGCTCGAGGGAGTTCTGGAGGGGCTGGGCCAGACGGGAGTACGCGCCTGCCTTGACCCGGGACCGTCGCGCTGCTGCGTCCGTATGGAAACTTCCGACCACGGATGAACAGCTCACGCTGCACTACCTGCGGGGGAGCCGCACCCGGTCGGGTCGACCGGACTGGGCCGGCGTCAGCGTCTCGAGAGCGCGGCGCGCCACTACCTGCTGACGGGTGATGGCACGTTCGGCACGCCCGCGGCCGATGAAGCTGATCGTCCAGTGCAGCAACGTGGTGACCCGCTGTTTGAAGCCGATCAGGTAGAGCAGGTGGATGACCAGCCAGAACAGCCAGGCGATGAACCCGGAGAAACGGAACCTGCCGACGCTGGCCACGGCGGCAAACCGCGAGATCGTCGCCATGCTCCCCTTGTCGACATACTTGAAGGGTTCGTGTAGGTCCCGACCGGCGGCCCGGGCCGCAATCACCTTGGCAGCGTGTTTGCCCGACTGCATTGCCACCTGCGCCACACCCGGCACTCCCGCATCCATCATGTCGCCGATGACGAAGACCTCCGGGAACCCCGGCAGTGAGCAGTCGTCCTCCACGGGTACCCGGCCAGCTCGGTCGACCTGCAGACCGGCCTGGTTGGCGAGGTGTTTGGCCAGCGGCGAGGCTGCGACGCCGGCTGCCCACACCTTGGTGCGGCTCGCGATGCGCCGGGTGCTGCCGTCGCTGTCCTTGACGTCGATGCCGTATTCATCGATGTCGACGACCACCGCGCCGAGCTGCACCTCGACCCCGAGCTGCTCCAGCTTCTTGGTGGCCTTGGCCGCGAGGTGTTCCCCGAACGTGCCGAGCACCGTAGAGGCACCTTCGAGCAGCACGACCCGCGCCTGTTGAGTGTCGATGCGGCGGTAGTCCTTGCGCAGGGTGCGGTGGGCGAGCTCGGCGATCTGCCCGGCCATCTCAACACCAGTGGGGCCCGCGCCGACCACGACGAAGGTCAGCCAGGGTGCCGTGGCATCAGCCTCGGTCTCGATCTCGGCGAACTCGAACGCGCTGAGGATGCGGCCGCGCAGCTCGAGCGCGTCGTCCAGGGATTTCATGCCCGGTGCGTGCTCGGCGAAGTGGTCATGACCGAAGTAGGACGCACTGGAGCCTGCGGCCACGATCAGGCTGTCGTATGGCGTCTCTTGCGTGCCCCTCGGAGTCCAGGACGTTACCGTCCTGGACTCGATGTCGATGTCGATCACCTCACCGAGCCGCACCTGGGCATTGCGTTGGCCACGAAGGATTTCCCGCGTCGGCGGGGCGATCGCACCTTCGGAGAGGATCCCGGTGGCCACTTGGTAGAGCAGCGGCTGAAACAGGTGATGGTTGGTCTTAGCGATCACCGTGACATCCACCGATGCATCCTTCAGCGCCTTGGTGGCGAAGAGCCCGCCGAAACCCGAGCCGATGATCACCACATGGTGGCGCTGCTTCATGCTCTCGTTCATGGCCATCGTCCTCGACTAAGCTCGCGCATCTCACCCGTCCGGGGTGCCTTCCACGTTACGAGCACTCCGGCGGGACCAATATGACGCGCATCAATCAACTACATAACGGCGTTTTGAGACTCATTGCGCTGGGCGGACGGTGCGGCGTTTGAGTGCGCGACGCTCGTCCTCGGTCAGGCCACCCCACACGCCGGCTGTCATCCCACTTTCCATGGCGAATCTCAGGCAAGCGTCGATCACCGGGCAACGGTTGCACACCGCTTCGGCCTCCTCGATCTGGGTCAGTGCCGGGCCGGAGTTGCCGATCGGGAAGAACAGCTCCGGCTCCTCGCGCAGGCATGCAGCGTGGTCGGCCCAGCCCATGGCGCTTACAGCCGAAGGCACCTCGGGCCGCCCGTGAACAGGCAACGGCGACGCTGCAGCTGCGCGAATCGTCCCAGCCCTTCGACTGGCTCGGGCGGCGCGGTTCGAGTTTTTCTACCCATACTTATATTTACAGACACAGTTGTTAGAAATACAAGGGTGATGACCGTCGTCCTTGGCCGACGGCGTAGGTGGCGACAACGGCCGATTCTTCAGTCGGTTGGGTCGGCAGGGGGGCCGCAGAACCCTGGAGAATGGCACCAGCCGGTCAACTGCGATGGAGGCCTGAGCGCGACGGAGGCCATTGATGGTGTCCGTAGGTGCTAAGTACGGCTCGGGTGGTCGCAGGCCTGGACTGAGAAGGGACAGCGCTTGTGGGCTTAGGGCTGTGGCCACCTCGAACGAGTGGATCCACCGGTCGAGCCTGATCGGGATGGGGTCCCGCGCCAGCGTCATCGTGCAGCGTGGCCGGGTAGCGTGAATCAGGCAAACGCCGCAAGCACCCCAGGCGCGAACGGGTGCCATGAGCAGGTCCTGCGACATACGGTGATCACCCTTCGGGAAGGGTCGTCACCGGCGGAGCACAACAGCCCCGGCGAGGCGGGGATCGAACTCGACCACCTCGTCGACTGGTCCGCCCTCAACAGAAAGCCGCCGGACCAACGGCGTGGCGGGTAAGAGGCGCCCAGCAAGGCGGGTGAGCCCGGCCAGCTGGGCGTGGATCATCACCGCGGTGAGGGCGGTGGTGGCGACCAGCCCGAACAGTGCCCATCGACCCCAGTCCACCTCAGCGTCGAGTCCGCTGGTGGGCCTTGGCGGTGAGGCCGGCGAGCATGTCCTGGAAGGACTCGTGGAAGCCGGCGACGCCCTTGTCCTCCAGGGTCAGGCCGACGTCGTCCATGTCGATACCGGCGGCGGCCAGTCGGCACATCACCTCGTCTGCGTCCTGGACGCCGGAGTCGATGGTGCGGGCCAGGGTGCCGTGGTCCTCGAAGGCGGCGATCGTGGGCTCGGGCACGGTGTTGACGGTGTTGGGGCCGATGAGCTGGTCGACGTACAGGGTGTCGGGATAGGTGGGGTTCTTGGTGGACGTCGAGGCCCACAGCGGCCGCTGCAGGTGTGCGCCGAGCCTGGCCAGTCGTTGCCACCGCGGCCCGGAGAACCGCTCGGTGAACAGCCGGTAGGCGAGCTTGGCCTGGGCGACCGCGGCCTGGCCGCGTAGCCCCAGCGCCTCGTCGGTGCCGATGGCCTCGAGTCGCTGGTCGACCTCGGTATCGACCCGGCTGACGAAGAACGAGGCAACGCTGTAGACCCTGGCTGGGTCGCCGCCACCATCGGTGAATGCCTCGAGCCCGGACAGGTAGGCCTCGATGACCTCGGCGTAGCGGGTCAGGGAGAAGATCAAAGTGATGTTGATACTGCGGCCCTCGGCGATCATCACCTCTACGGCGGGAACGCCCTGCGCGGTCGCCGGGATCTTCACGAACAGGTTGGGCTGGTCGATCCGCTGGTGCAGGCCCCGGGCGGCGTCGATCGTGGCCATGGTGTCGCGGGCCAGTTCGGGGGCGACCTCGACCGACACGAAGCCGTCTGTCCCGTCAGCGGCGTCGAACACCGGGCGCAGGACGGCGAGTCCAGCGGTGATGTCGGCGACGACCAGTTCCCAGTAGGCGTCCTGTACCGACCAGCCGGCCGCAGCCAGCGAGGAGAACTGCTCGTCGTAGTCGGCCGAGGCCTCGATGGCCTTGGCGAAGATCGTCGGGTTGGCGGTCACGCCGCGGATCCCGTCGGCGACCATGCGGGCCAGCGTGCCGTCGCGTAGGTAGCCGCGGGTGAGGTTGTCCAGCCAGGGGCTTTGGCCGTGCTCGGCGTACAGCCGTTGCAGCTTGGTCATCGGGGTTCCTTCCGGCCGGGAGCCGACCTGGACCTTGGTGGCGGTTTGGGCGGGGCCAAGCTGGTCAGGCTCGGGGAGTACGTGGACGTGTGTTGTGGCCACCGGGGCACGGCCCGGACGCATCACCGCCCAATCCTGGAGGCGAGCATCATGGCGTGCCACGGGTCGTTCGAGTCCGGCTTCACCCCGCGTAGCAGCTCTAGGTTCGGAGCTGGGATCAGTGACGCGTGTGCGTGCTGTGCAGGGCTGGGTCGTACACGGTGGAGAGCCGAGCCAAGGTCAGCGCGGCGAGCAGCAGGCCGAAGTCACGCAGCGCGACGTCGTAGAAGCCGGAGTAAGTGAGCAGGTTGATGATGATGCCGGCAAGCCAAAGCGCCACGATGTATGCCGCGTAGCGCGGCTTGATCGCGACAAGAACCCCCGCGATCACCTCGATCACGCCGACGATGAGCATCGCCGTATGGGCGCTGAACGGGAGCAGATTGACGATCCAGGGGGCGAGGTAGTGCTCCCAGTTGGTCATCAGGTTGGCGAACTTGTCCAGCCCCATCAGAATTGGCAGCACTGTAAAGCCGACGCGCAGGAGCAGGAATGCCCCGTAGGCCGGTTCGGTCCGAGCCCGCTGCAAAGCCTGGCTCACTCCGTGCGTGGTGTCGGAAGCGGCGGTGGCAGCCATCAGCCCTCCTTCTATAAACAATATTATGGACTTTTAGAATCCCGCGGTGAAGCATATTTGTCAAGTGTCATTGTTGATATTGTGATGGCGCCCGGAAGAACGAAGCTGACGTGCGCAGGAACGAGCCAGTCATAAGAGACGCCGTGGCCGGGCTCAGCAGCCTGGACGAGGTCATACGTCCTCTCGACATCTAGAACCCAAGGAATCTTGTTTCTAAGGTCGACCTGCGGGAGAATCGCGGCATGGCTGAGCTGACGCTGATCGACCCACCGGCAGACGTGGCGGTCGGTGCCCGGCGCGCCGAGGTGCTCGCCCGATTGCGGGAGGCCGACGGGCCACTATCAGTGCAGCAGGTCGCGTCGCAGACCGGATTGCACGTGAACACCGCACGGTTCCATCTTGGCGGGCTGGTCGGCGACGGGCTGGCCGAGCGCGCTGCGGAAGAGCGCGACCTGCCCGGACGCCCACGGATCCTCTACACCGCCCGCACCGAGGTCCTCGGCCCGCGCAGCTACGGGCTGCTGGCGGAGATGCTCACCGGGCTGGTCGCATCCCTCGACGACGCCGGCCCGGCTGCGGTCGAGACCGGCCGCGCGTGGGGTCGCCACCTGGTCGACCGGCCGGCGCCGTCGCAGAGGGTCGACGCCAACGACGCAACGACCCGGCTCAACCGGGTGCTCGACTCGATCGGCTTTCAACCCGAGGTGCGCCCCGGATCCGACGGCATCGAGATCCGGCTGCGCCACTGCCCGTTTCGTGAGGTGGCCGAGCGGCACACCGACGTGGTCTGCGCCATCCACCTGGGGCTGATTGAGGGCGCGCTCGCCGAGCTGCGCGTACCACTGGAGGCGCAGTCACTGGAGCCATTCGTCGCCCCGGGCCTGTGTGTCGCCCGACTGCGGGCGACTCGAGCGGTGCAACGTGACTGACACACGGACCTCCGGCGTCGCGAGGTTCGGGCGGGTGCCAGGTATGCGGCTGGTGCTGGGTGGGCTGACGCTGCTGACCGGCTGTGGCACCCGCGCGGCGGGACTCACCCCGGCCCAACACCAGCTGTTGTTGGCCATCATCGGCCAGACGACCCCCGCGGCCCGACAGCTTGCGCCGATCGCTCATCTTCGCAGTGGCCTGCGGGTAGTGCGCGTGGTCCATACCCCGCCACACTCGTAGCGTTGCAACAAACTTGTCCAGCCGTTCGCGGGAGGTCGTAGTGAGCACGATCAACCTCTCGCGCGTCTACGACCACGAGCCGCGCGTGGATGGGAAGGCTTTTCTGGTCGAGCGGTTGTGGCCGCGCGGCGTCCGCAAGGATGCCATCGAGCTGGACGGGTGGCTTCGCGACGTGGCCCCCAGCCGCGAGCTGAGGAAATGGTTCTCCCACGATCCAGCGCTGTGGGAGGAGTTTCGCCGCCGCTACTTCGCCGAGCTGGACGCCCACCCGCAGTCCTGGCAGCCTCTGGTGCAAGCCGCCGCGAGTGGGACCGTGACCCTGCTCTACAGCTCACGCGACCAAGAGCACAACAACGCGGTCGCTCTGCGCGACTACCTCCTGTCCCACCTCAAGTGAAGCGGACGGACGCGCACCGGTCCCCGCCACGGCGCCAGGACCTCACGGCGCTTGAGGACGCCTCCGTGCTGCCCACCGCCGCCTTGTCTCGGTGAACCGATAGAAACGAACAACTCTTGTTTTTATCCTCTCAGAACGAGATAATTGGTACATGACCACGCGGCCCGATCCAGCCCCGACCAACGACAACGCGGCACTCGCCGAAGAGCGAGCGGAGTGGATGGAGTCCGTCGACGAGTTGATCGCGGCGCGGGGCATCAACCCTGCCGGGCGACTGCTCGACGACGTCGCCGCGCACGCCCGCGCTCGGGGCGTGGCACTGACCGGCCGCACGCCGTACCGCAACACGATCCCCGTCCAGGGGCAGCCCCTCTACCCGGGCGACGAGGCGCTGGAGGCGAGGATCAGCGCCTACCTGCGGTGGAACGCCATGGCGATGGTGGTCCGGGCGAACAAGCGACACGCGGGCCTCGGCGGCCACCTGTCTACCTACGCCTCGACGCTGACGCTGTGGGAGGTCGGCTTCCACCACTTCTTCCGCGGCCGCGGACCCACTGGCGAGGCGGTGGTGCCGGGCGACCAGGTGTTCTTCCAGGGTCATGCCAGCCCGGGTATCTACGCCCGCGCGTTCCTCGAGGGGCGGTTGACTGCGGAGCAGCTCGACCTGTTCCGCCGCGAGATCGCCGGGCAGGGCCGCGGGCTGCCGTCCTACCCGCATCCGCGATCGATGGGTGAGTTCTGGGAGTTCCCCACGGTCAGCCTGGGCATCGGCCCTCTGCACGCGGTCTACCAGGCCCGGTTCAACCGCTACCTCGCCGCCCGCGGCCTGGCCGACACGACCGCCGCGCACGTGTGGTGTTTCGTCGGCGACGGTGAGACCGACGAGCCGGAGGCCCTCGCCGCGATCCGGCTCGCCGCCCGTGAGCACCTGGACAACCTCACCTTCGTCGTCAACGCCAACCTGCAACGCCTCGACGGGCCGGTGCGCGGCAACAGCCGGATCGTCGACGAGCTGGAGGGTGTGTTCGCCGGTGCCGGCTGGCATGTGCTCAAGGTGCTGTGGGGCTCGGAGTGGGAGCAGCTCTTCGCCGCACCGGCTGGCGCGCAGCTGGTGGCGCGGCTGGAAGGCATGAACGACGGTGACCTGCAGCGGCTGACGATCCTCGGGCCCGCAGAACTCCGGCGAGAACTGTTCGGCGATGACCCTGCCCTGGTCGCGCTCGGCGGCTCGCTGACCGACGAGCAGCTGGTTGGCCTCCGCCGCGGGGGTCATGACCCGCGCACCGTCCACGCGGCGTACGCCGATGCGGTCGCGCACCGGGGAGCGCCGACGGTAGTGCTCGCGCAGACCGTCAAGGGGTATGCGCTCGGCCCGAACTTCGAGGGCCGCAACGCCACCCACCAGATGAAGAAGATGACCCCCGAGCAGCTGCGGGTCTTCCGCGACATCCTCGATCTGCCGGTCGCCGATGCCGAGCTCGCGGACGGGCTGCCGCCCTACCTGCCATTGCCCGAGGCGTCGGCCGAGCTCGACTACCTGCTGGCGCGCCGCCGGGTGCTGGGTGGGGTCCTGCCTCGCCGTCCGGCCCGCGCGGCGTTGCTGCCGACGCTGCCGGACCCGAAGGTGTTCGCGGAGTTCGACGCCGGATCGGGCGCCCGGGCGGTGTCCACGACGGTGGCCTACACCCGGCTGCTGCGCTCGCTGATGCGTGATGACGCGATCGGCGTCAGGGTCGTGCCGATCGTCCCGGACGAGGGCCGTACGTTCGGCTTCGAGGTGCTCTACAGCCAGTACGGCATCTATGCCCCCGACGGGCAGCGCTACACCCCGGTCGACGCCGACTTCCCGCTGGCCTACAAGGAGTCGGCCGCCGGCCAGGTGCTGCAGGAAGGGATCACCGAGGCGGGTGGGCTGGCTGAGCTCACCGCCGCCGCCACCGCCGGTGCCACCTGGGACACCGCGGTCGTGCCGTTCTTCACGTACTACTCAATGTTCGGCTTCCAACGCGTCGGTGACCTCATCTGGGCGCTCGCCGACGCCCGCGGCCGCGGGTTCCTCGTCGGCGCCACCGCCGGTCGTACCACCCTCGCCGGTGAAGGCGTTCAGCACACCGACGGCTCCTCGCACCTCGCGGCGCTGTCGGTCCCAGCCTGCCGGGCATACGACCCGGCGTTCGCCTACGAGACCGGGGCGATCATCCGCGACGGCATCGGCCGGATGTACGGCGAGGGCGAGGAGTGCTTCTACTACCTCACCGTCTACAACGAGGACTACGTGCAACCCGCGAAACCGACCGACTCCGGCATCGCTGGTCTCAGCGTCGACGAGGCGATCGTCGCCGGGCTCTACCGGCTGACGCCCGCACCGGGCAGCCTGCCCGTGCGGGTGCGGCTACTCGCGTCGGGTCCCCTGGTGCGCGCCGCTCAGGAGGCCGCATGCTCGCTCGCCGACCGCTACGGCACCGCGGCGGAGGTCTGGTCGGTGACCAGCTGGAAGCAGTTGCGTGACGACGCGGTCACCGCCGAACGGTGGAACCGGATGCACCCGGCCGGCCCCCGGCACTCCAGCCACCTGCACCGAGCCCTCGGGGACGTCCGCGTGCCGGTCGTCGCGGTCACCGACTACGTCACGGCGCTACCCGATCAGATCGCGCGGTTCGTCGGCGCACCGTTCACCGCGCTCGGCACCGACGGCTACGGGTTCTCCGACACACGTGAGGCCCTGCGCATGCACTTCGGCATCGACGCCCCCGGGATCAGCATCGCCGCCCTCGCCCTGCTCGCGGACGCCGGCCTGGTGGACCCCGTGATCGTCGAGAAGGCACTCGCCGACACCGGCGCGCACGGCTTGGCGGGGGCGCCCTCGGGGCAGGACCAGCAGCGGGCGCACCAGCGCGTTGCTTGAGGAAGGCGCCCCATGCGCGCCACCTACATGTCAGCGTGCCGGTGACCGGTAGCGTGACTCAGGCGAGCACCCACACCTCGAAGGGGTGCCACGAGGCGAAAGGCGAAGTCACGTGAATAAGCTGTCCCTGGATGCCATCGCTCGTGAGCAGCTCGAGCGCGCAAAGGATGCGTCGAGCGGCCGTAGTTCCTCCACCGTTTTCGGCGGGCATGAGCAGGTCCTGCGACAGACGGTGGTCGCCCTCAGGGAAGGGTCGTCACTGACAGAGCACAACAGCCCGGGCGAGGCAACGATCATCGTGCTCAGTGGACACGTGCGGCTGAGCGCCGGCAGCACCAGCTGGGAGGGACGCAAAGGCGACCTGCTGGTCATCCCGCCGGAGCGGCACTCCCTGGAGGCGCTCAAAGACACGGTTGTCGTGCTCACCACCGCCAAGACACGTTGAGCCACACCGGTCCCGTCCCGGTTCGCCCATCCTCTGACGCTCGATCAGCCGCCACCCGCCATCGAAAGGTGGCCTCGCGGCATACCCGGTCCTCGGACACCTCATCCAGCACGTCGAGAACCAGGTCTGCCCGGTGATGTCCGTGAGACCGCGAGCAGAAGGACCCTGTCGACGGCGCCGGTCAATTCTCTTTCGAACAGCGACGTGACAGGAAGTTCACGATTCTTCACGTGCACTCGAATCCCTGATAGAAGCCGGCCTACAGGCTGGGGAGACAGTTGCCTCCCAAAGGTGCTGCCAGGCAGATGCGGACCTCTCCATCCTCGGTGACGCTGACCGGATAGACCTCGACCGGCTGGGTGGCGGGCAGGTTGAGCACACGGCCAGTTGCCAGGTCGAAGCGGGACCCGTGCAGCCAGCACTCGATGGTGCCGTTGG
>DATCQG010000111.1:0-2267 GCA_036569625.1 Dermatophilaceae bacterium
GATCTGGACAGGGCTGAAGCACAAGCTCGAAAACGACGGCGACGCTCGCACCTCCTGACCGGGCACAACCGTCCTCAACCCATGACCTAGTCGCGCGCGAGTTGGTGCGGCGCCTGAGCGGATCAAGTTCGCTCGGTCGCGCCCACTACCAGCGGCTAATGAATGCGCCCAGATGACGCGCGGTTGGGACCTCCGGTGTCCCGCCAAGGATCGGTGACCGGTCACCGATCCTGCGATGGACGTACACGCAGAGCCACATCGACTACGTGATCGAGGTCTGCCAGCACGTCGGAAGTCACGCAGCTGACCTGAGGGGCTACCGCATCGTGGACGAGCCACCAGCCCTTCGCCACTTCACCGCCACCTTCGAGCCCTTGGGCTGACTAAAGTTCGGAATGCGTCAGGAGATCGTTGCGGGCTGATGGATACAGTCATCCCGAAGCGACCGACGGCGAAGGGGTTGACGTGTCTCGACTTGAGAGGCTGGTCCCGGAGTCCCTTGATGACCAGCAGCGGGCGCTCTACGAGCTGATCAGCGCCGGACCCCGGGCGGCGGGGTCACAATCGTTCCGCCTCGTTGGCGACGATGGTGCCCTCGAAGGTCCGTTCAACGCCATGCTCCTGTGCCCCATCCTGGGGACGGCCCTGCAGGAGCTCGGTGCAGCCCTCAGGTACCGCACCTCCCTGTCGGACCGCGCGCGCGAAATGGCCATCCTCGCCGTAGCAGCGCACGAGGACAGCGCGTTCGAGTGGCACGCCCATCAGGCGGTGGGTCGTCTGACCGGGCTGACAAGGACCGACTTCGCGGCGATCCGTGCCGGACTCGCGCCCGCCGACGCGAACGACGTGGAGCGCGCGGTCGTCGATGTGACATTCCACATCCTGCGTGACGGAGATCTCGACGACCCGGGCTTCGAGAACGCCGTCGCCAGCTTGCGCCCCGATGGCCTGCAGGAGCTCATGACCCTCGTGGGCTACTACCGCATGCTGGCGCTGCAGCTCCGGGTGTTCCGGGTGGGCGCCCCCACCTGAGCCGACCCGGCCGCACGCGACTCCATCCGGCAGGAGGGGCGGTGACACGGGTGGAGGTGGCGACGATTCTCAGCCTGGTGGGGTGCCGCTCAGAAATGGCATTACCTCAGAAATGGCCGTACATTAACCGAGTCATGTGCGGCCAAATGAGCGGTGAGGAGTGCGCGGTGGACCAGGTCCGGACCAGGGTGTCGGCATTCGCGCGTGTTGCCAGCGACCTGCGAGCGCAGATCCGCGACGGGTCGTTCCTGCCTGGGTCGCCGATGCCGACCGAGGCCGAGATCGCCGCCCAGTACTCCGTGAGCAGGCACACTGTCCGCCGGGCGTTCCAGGACCTGGTCGCAGAGGGGCTCGTGCGCCGGGTGCCCGGGAGCGGCACGTTCGCCACGCCAAGCAGCCGCTACCTGCGCCAGTTCGGCTCGATCGAAGACCTCATGGCGCTGTCGGCGGACAGCGAGATGCGGGTGCTGCGACCGCTCGGGGGGGCGGTCGACCCTGCGGCCGCCGGCCGGCTAAGGCTCGACGACGACCATGTGGCCACGGCCTCCTTCACCCGGCTGCACGACGGCGAGGCCTTCTGCCACACCCGGCTGTGGCTCCCGCCGTGGGTGCACCAGCTCCTCGGCCGCGTCGAGGTGCTGGCCAGCCCGGGCGCGTTGAGTCGGGTCACGGTGATCGCCTTGCTCGACGAAGTACTCCGGGCGCCGATCCAGGACGCCGAGCAGAGCATCTCGGTGGCGGCTGCCACGCCGGAGGTCGCGCAGGCGCTCGCGGTGGCACCGGGGACCGCGCTGTTGCGGATAGACCGCATCTACTACGACACCGCCGGCGACCCGGTCGAGCTGGCCGTGAGCCACTTCCATCCCGACCGCTACTCCTACCGGGTCCGGCTGCGCCGCCATGTCATCTAACGCACCAAAGCATGATCCAGCGCACGGTGACACGGCCGGGCACACGGCCGGGCACACGGCCGGTCGCCCCAAGGAGGGCGAGAACCGATCGCCGAACCCCCTCGTGTCCAAGGAGAACACCATGCGGATCCTGGAGGGCCTCACCGTCGTCTCGATCGAGCAGGCTGTGGCAGCCCCGTTTGCCACCCGTCAGCTCGCCGACCTCGGCGCCCGGGTCATCAAGGTGGAGCGCCCAGGTCTGGGCGACTTCGCCCGCGACTATGACGAGACGGTCAAGGGGATGTCCTCGCACTTCGTCTGGCTCAACCGGTCCAAGGAGTCGAT
>DATCQG010000112.1:0-3729 GCA_036569625.1 Dermatophilaceae bacterium
CGAGGTCATGAAGGCCCTCGGCGCGGTCTTGGGGCGTCCGGCGCTGCTGCCGGCGCCCTCCCTGGCACTCAAGATCTTTCTCGGCGAGTTCGCCGGCGACGTCCTCTCCAGCGACCGGATCCTGCCCAGCGTTCTGACGGCGTCGGGTTTCGTGTTCGATCACGACACCATCGAGAGCGCCATGCGCTGGCTGGTCAGCGCCGGCAACTAGCGCACCCTGCCGCCAGGTGAAGCTTCCGTGAGGTCCGTGAGGTCCGTGAGGTCCGTGAGGTCCGTGAGGTCCGTGAAGTCCGTGAAGTCCGTGAGGTCCGTGAAGTCGCAGAGAACGTCGGCCCGCGTGTCGCGGAGCAGCGTTCTCTGCGACTTCACGGAACAACGAGCCGGCCTAGCCCATCGTCATGCTCAGGATCCGCCAACCATCGCCGGCCAGCTTGACGGTGAATACGGACGGCCCGACGACTTCTTCTTGATGAGTGACCTTGCGCCCATCCGGCTGGCCGGTCCTGTAGGCCGGCGTGACGATGGTGGCCCGGATCCGCGCGGTGTCGGACGTTCCATCCAGGAAGGACACGTCCTTGACGACAAATCCCAGGCCAAGGTACGTCGCCCCGTTCTTGAGAGCGGTGGCGATGTTGGACCGGTCAACGACGGCCTTTGTCGCGCCAGCTGCGTAGACCAGGTCAAGCAGAGCGGGGTCGCGGGCGGCATAGGCCAGCGCCCGGGCATCAACCAGCGCCTGCAAGAGATCCGCCGCTGCCATCCGCGGTGAGTCGGTCGCCGTCACCACGTCGGTGACCCTCGGGGGTGTAGTTGCAGACAGAGCCCTCGGGACCCTGGCCACTGATGAGGTTGACGAAGGCTGGGCCGCTGACCGGTCCGCCACCGGCTGAGCAGCGGCCGGCCGGAGTCGCAGGAACAAGGTCGCGCCGCCCCCGAGCGCGAGAGCCATGACGACGGCTACGACCCCGATGATCAGGGCGGACGGGTATCGCCTACCGGTCGATGCCGGAGCCATAGCGGGAGCTGACACCGCGGCTGCACGAATTCGACGAGTGATCTCGGCAGCGGGGTCGGACACTGATCCGAGGTGGACCGGTTCTGGTCGCGAGGCGTCGAAGACCTCGGCCGCGACCTGGCCGGCGGAGGGTCGCGCCGTCGGGTCGGCGCACAGGCAGGAGCTGAGAACCTGGACCAACCGGGGAGGTGTCCCGGGCTCCACCGTCAAGCCCTCGCCCTCCGTTGCGGGGACAGGAGATGCACCCGTGAGGCAGAACCAACCGATGGCCGCCATGGCATAGACGTCAGAGGCAGGCGAGGGATCCGCACCTTCGGTGAGCTCAGGCGCCACGAAACCCGAGGGCGCGTCGCCCCGATCTGTCCGGCGTCCCAGCAGACCAGCAACCCCGGAGTCGATCATCTGCGGCCGGCCGTCGTCGGTGTACAGAATCTTCTCCGGCGTCAGGCCCCCGTGGACGACGCCGGCAGCATGCAGATCGGCGAGGGCACCGAGGAGAGGGGCAATCGTCGTAATGGTCTCGCCGGGCGTCAGCGGCCCCCTCTCAGCGAGAACGTGTGCCAGACTGCCGCCGGCGACCTCGTCGAGGACCAGAGCGAGCATGCCATCAGCGAGTGCGATGGCGGAGTGCTGACCAACCAGATGCTCGTTGTCGATCCGGCGAATCACGCCCATCAGGTGCTTGGCCTGCGCCTTCGCCTCCGTCGCGTCAGCCACCCTGAGGATTTTCACCACGAGCTGGCGATCGTCGTGGGTCCGCACCACGGACCACGTCGACCCTGACGGGCCCGAGCCGAGCTCGTCGGTAACGGTGAAACCTGGAACGAGCGGCTGTGCGGCGATGGCGATCCCCTAGTGTTTTCGGCATGGCTACTGATGCGCCGACGATCCTCGCAACATCCGGGGGCTACAGGGATCACGACCGTCTGCGCTTTCAGTTCGCCGACCTACTCCACTATGCCGTTGATCTGTCCGGTGCCTCCGGCGTTGTCCCCAGGGTGTGCAACGTGAGCACGGCATCAGGCGACGACCCCCGCTTCCAGATGGACATGTCCGAAGCAGGTCGGGTGACCGGCTTCAACCTCACTCATCTGAGCCTCTTCTCGATGCCGAACCTGGAAGACATCGAAGGACACCTGATGACCCAGGACGTTGTGTGGGTCAACGGTGGTTCGGTGGCCAACCTCCTGGCCGTATGGCGGGTGCATGGTCTCGATGAGATCCTGCGCCGCGTGTGGGCGGCCGGGGTCGTTCTGGCCGGAGTCTCGGCCGGCTCGATCTGCTGGTACGAAGGCGGCACGACCGACTCCTTCGGTCCGGAGCTGCGCGCCGTGACGAATGGCCTGGGATTCCTGCCCTACGCCAACGGCGTCCACTACGACAGCGAGGCGCGACGTCGACCCCTGGTCCACCGACTGGTCGCGGACGGCACCCTGGGCACCACGCACTGCACCGATGATGGAGTCGGAATGCTTTACCGCGGAACCGAGTTCGTCGAAGCGGTCAGCGAGCAGGAGGGCAAGAGCGCCTACATCGTCAGGCGTGATGGTGACGGCGTCGTCGAGGAGCGACTCGACACGCGGCTGCTCGGCCGCCGAGCTGCTCGGACCCCTGATTCCGCTGCTACGTCGGTGACCTGGCAGCGCTGATGACTTGGCCGGCTGACCCCTGGGCAGCACTGACAAGTGGGCAGTGCTGACCAGTTGGTAGCGGTGACCGGCGATGCGCTTAGCGCTGCCCCGGCGTCCGGACCTGCTCCACCGTCCCGCGTGCGGCGCTGACTCGAGCCGCGTCGATGACAGCGAGGGTATGCACCGCGTCATATGGGTCGACCGGCATGACGGTCTGCGGATTCTGGGTTGCAAGGGCACGGGCCACCACGCGATAGAAGTCGACCTGCCCAGCCGCGGGTCGGGTCACCGGTGTCCGCTGCTGCCCCTGGTAGATCCACCCACAATGGTCCGCGTCGGCGTTTGCGAGGTCGGGATAGATGTCCGCGCCATCGTCCTCGAACTGGTTGAGCAGGAACGCACCCTTGCGTCCAAGGATCCGCACCCGCGGCCCGGGTGCGGCCGAGATGGAGGTCGCACCGAGGTGCGACACCACACCCGACGTATGCCGACACGCCAGGAACGCATCATCCTCCGCGACCGTGGTGCGTGCCGCAACCTCGGCGTGAACGGTGTCTATCGGCCCGAACAGGTCGACAGCTGAGTCGATCATGTGGCTGAGGAGATCGAGCAGGATTCCGCCGCCATCGGCTGCCGAGGCATTCTCGCGCCACCGGTCCTTGGGCGTGGGACGCCAACGTTCCCAACGGAACTCATGTCGAAATACCTCACCCAGCTCACCAGATCTCACGGTCTCTCGTGCCGCGACGTGTTCGGCGTCGAACCGGCGGTTCTGGAAGACCGTGAGGGCCACGCCCGCTGATCGGGCCGCCTCGACAACTCCCCAGGCGTGCGTCGCATCCGTGGCCAGCGGCTTGTCTACAACGGCGGCGATCCCAGCGTCGATGCACTGGTGGGCCTGACGGGCGTGCATGCCGCTGGGGGTGGCGAGGACGACGAGGTCGAGCCCACCCAACGCCAGCAGCGCATCGAGGTCCGCGACCACCCGAGCGCCCGGAAGCTCTGCGCGGACCTGCTCCGAGCGCTGCGGATCCGCGGTCGAGACCGCAGCGATCGTCATACCGGCCTGCAGCATCAGTGGGG
>DATCQG010000113.1:0-1774 GCA_036569625.1 Dermatophilaceae bacterium
CACGGGCAACGAGGACGGCGTCAAGCACTGCACCATGAACATCCTCTACAGCCTGCAGCACCTGGGCTACGTCGTACCGCCGCAGGCAGATGCGGGGTGGATCGGGGACATCGGCCCAGGCCCGTCCTATCTCGACGAGGGTTCGGGTGGTCCGGAGAACGACTTCACCAATCGCAACACGACCTTCATGACATGGAACCTCATGCATCTCGCGGCGATGATCCAGGCGGCCGGTGGCATCCCGGCATACGGCAACCAGCGAAGCGCGTGGGACGAGGGGGAGCGCTTCGACTTCGTCCAGCCCAACCCCGAGTACCGCTGACCGGCGCCGCATCGCATCCGGTTGCGCGGCGTGGATAGGGTCGCGGACATGACCTCGCCGGTGCTGCACATCAAGGGAACCGTTCTCCTAGGACCGCAGGAGATTCGCGACGAGCTCTGGGTCGTTGGAGGCCGGATCACGTATGCCGCACCCGCCTCGGGCGCGGACGTCCAGACCGTGGAGGGCTGGGTTCTTCCGGGTCTCGTGGACGCCCACTGTCACATCGGGCTCGACAAGCACGGAGCGGTGGACGACGCCACGACGGAGGCCCAGGCGTTGACCGACCGAGCTGCGGGCGCCTTGTTGTTACGCGATGCGGGGTCGCCGGCTGACACCCGGTGGGTGGACGACCGTGACGAGCTGCCGCGGGTCGTTCGGGCTGGTCGACACATCGCACGAACCCGCCGCTACATCCGTAACTTCGCCTGGGAGGTCGAGCCCGAGGACCTGGCCCAGTACGTCCGCCAGGAGGCCCGCGCCGGTGACGGATGGGTCAAGCTGGTTGGCGACTGGATCGACCGGGACACCGCCGACCTCAGCCCCTGCTGGCCGCGCGAGGCGTTGGCCACGGCCATCGCCGCCGCACACCAGGAAGGTGCCCGCGTGACCGCTCACTGCTTCGGCGAGGACTCCCTGCGCGACCTCGCTGCGGCTGGCGTCGACTGCATCGAGCACGCGACCGGACTGGTCGGGGATACCATCGACTCCTTTGCCGCTCAGGGGATTGCGATCGTCCCGACCCTGGTGAACATCGACTCCTTCCCTGCCATCGCGGCCGGCGCAGAGGCCAAGTACCCGGCCTATGCCTCACACATGAGAGACCTCCATTCTCGCCGGTACGAGACCATCGCCGCCGCGCACGACGCGGGTCTGCAGATCTACGTGGGCACCGACGCTGGTGGCTCTCTTCCCCATGGTCTGGTCGCCCAGGAGGCGGCAGAGCTGGTTCGAGCAGGTTTGTCCACGGTCGAGGCCCTGACGGCAGCCACCTGGGGTGCTCGTTCATGGCTCGGCAAACCGGGCCTTGACGAGGGCGAAAGTGCCGATCTCGTTGTGTACCAGGTGGATCCGCGCGCAGACATCGCGGTTCTGGCGGCGCCTGAGCATGTCGTGCTGCGAGGCCGGATTGTCGTCTGAGCCGGTGACCCCACAAGCCCGGGGCGATCGGGTCTGGGTCGGCCCGGTCAGCGCGCAGGACATCGCGCCGTACCGCCTTGCCGTCGAGCAGTCACGT
This sequence comes from Dermatophilaceae bacterium, assembly GCA_036569625.1. GTDB lineage: Bacteria > Actinomycetota > Actinomycetes > Actinomycetales > Dermatophilaceae > UBA4719. The sequence goes on from DATCQG010000113.1 coordinate 1,557, forward strand.
CGACGGCTGTCACGGTGGAACCCTGTCGATCCCGAAGATCTCGGGAGAGCGCTTGCAGTCCAGTCGCGTGATCGACGCACGTTCATCGTCCACGCGCTCAGACCGGAGGGCGACCACGACATCGTCGGCAAGATCAATGTCACCGACGTCGTGCGGGGCCGATTCGAGTCCGCCGCGATGGGTTACGACGCCTACGACCCGTATGCCGGTCGCGGACT
>DATCQG010000114.1:0-6546 GCA_036569625.1 Dermatophilaceae bacterium
AGCGCCGCGCTCGTCTCGCTGAGGAGACGGGCGTTGTCCAGGGCGATCGCGGCGTGGGCCGCCAGGGAGACGAGGAGTGACACGTGATCGCGGTCGAAGGGCCGTTCGCTGCGGTTGGCGGCGTAGAGCACCCCGATGACGCTGGTCCCCAGGATGAGGGGCACGCCCAGGATCGAGACCAGGCCCTCCTCGGCGACGGCACTGTTGATGGTGCTGGTGTGGTGGAACCGGGTGTCATCGAAGTAGCGGGCGCTGGCATAGGGGGTCGCCGTCTGTGCGACCAGCCCGCCGAGGCCTTCGCCCAGCGGCAGCCGCAGACTGCGAAACGCCGCGGAGCTGATGCCGTCCACGACCCGCATGTAGGTGTCACCAACCGTGTCGTCGTTCAGAGAAAGGTAGGTGACGTCGCTGGCGAGGAGCACCTTTGCCCGGTGGACGATCGCCTGAAGGACGGCGTCGACCTCACGCAAGGCCGCAAGGTCGTTCGCGGTCTCAAAGAGCGCGCTGAGCTCTGCCTCACGGCGACGGCGCTGCTCAAGGATGGCGCGCACCTGAAGGGCGAGGGTGCGGGCACGCTCGAGCTCGGCGATGACCTCGGGGTCCTCACCGCGCGAGCGTGCCGCGAGCACGGGAGCCTCGAACTCGACGGGGGCGGCCTCCCGGATGAGCAGCTCGAGCAGGGCAAGGGTCGACATACGCCCGATTCTGCCCCGGTCGAGGGGAGCGTGTGGAGGCGGAGTCATGGTGCCGGTCAGCGTGCGGTCCAGCCGCCGTCGAGGCAGTAGGAGCTCCCGGTCATCGAGTCTGCGTCACGGCTGCACAGGAAGAGGGCCAGTGAGGCGACCTCCGATGGCTCGACCAGCCTCTTGACCGCCGCAGGCGCGAGCATGATCTGCTGCACGACCTCAGTCTCGGAGATGCCGTGGTTGCGCGCCTGGTCAGCGATCTGGGTCTCCAGGAGAGGCGTGCGTACGTAGGCGGGGTTGATGCAGTTGGACGTCACCCCATGCGGCGCGCCCTCGAGGGCGGCGACCTTCGAGAGACCCTCCAGCCCGTGCTTGGCCGACACGTAGGCGCTCTTGTAGACGGACGCGCGGAGTCCATGGACCGATGACACGTTGATGATCCGGCCCCATCCGCGCTCGTACATGTAGGGGAGAGTGCCACGGATGATGCGGAACGGCGCCTCCAGCATGAGTCGCAGGATGAACGAGAACTTCTCGGGGGGGAAGGACTCCAACGGGGCGATGTGCTGCACACCGGCGTTGTTGACCACGATGTCCATGTCGAGGTCCAGGTCCGCGATGGCGTCGAGGTCGGACAGGTCTGCGCTCACCATGAGGCCCCCTATCTCGCGGGCGACGGCCAACGCGGCGTCGGTGTCGCGGTCCAGCACGGTGACCTTGGCACCGGCCCCCGCAAGCGTGACTGCGATGGCGCGCCCGATCCCGGAGGCCCCCCCGGTCACGAGTGCCCGCCGTCCAGCCAACGGCTGCGGATCCGGCTGGGCTGGGGTCATGCCCCGACGGTAGTGGCGGCTGGTGGCACGCGGCATGGTGCAGGTCCACACAATTGGGGGGCGAACAGTGGTGGTTGCACCGATGTCATGTGCTGCATGATGAGTGACCTCAGGGGCCAGTCCCGAGTAGTCCATCTGGGTCACTTCTCCAGGATTCACCAGACTCTAGGTTAGCCAACCCTTACCATGGCTGCACTAACGCGCCGACCTTGGGGAGGGCTACATGGCCGTGAACACGAAGCCGTTCTACCGCCGGTGGTGGTTCAGAGCTCCGTGCGTGCTCATGGTTCTGGTTGTCTTCGGAGCCGCAGACAACTTCGGCGACCTGTCGTCGGCTGCACCATCCAGCGGCCCGCACTCTTCATTCGCGGCTGCACCTGCGCTAAGGACTGACAAGGGCTGGTTTCTTGTGAGCACCCGCTTCCCAGATCATGGCATCGGTGACGGTGACTTTGGCGGTACGGCGCGAATCACGAATACCACCATGACCTCGGCTTCAGGCATCTTCACCATCACACTGCTCGCCAACGGCCAGACGGTGGCGAGCCTTCAGGGATCCGCTCACGATGTTCCGGTGGGGAGGACGGTCACCGTGCATCTGACCAGCCCGGACGAGTTCCAGCCCGGTCCGTACACCCTCGATTTCCAAACAGACGCCTCCTACCATTAGGACGCCCACCCGCCCGGAGACCTGAGAACTCTGGAGGAGCACGTTCATGGCACAGGCGGAACCTCCCCGTTCGACCGGGAACACCAGCTGGACCTGGCGGCACGAGACGCCACTGAGCCGGTTTCTGCGCACCGAGAGCGGCAGCGCGGCCATACTGCTCGCGGCCACCGTCGCCGCCGTGGTCTGGGCGAACGTCGCTGGCAGCTCCTACGAGACTGTGTGGGGCACCGAGCTGGCAGTGCGGGTCGGTGGTTCGGATGTGAGCATGAGCCTCGTCGGCTGGGTGAACAGCGGCCTGATGACGTTCTTCTTCTTCGTCGTGGGCCTTGAGGCCCGTCGCGAACTCGATATGGGCGAGCTGCGTGAGCGGCGCCGGGTGGTGCTGCCCCTCACCGCAGGCATCGTCGGGATGACCCTGGCCGTCCTCTTGTTCCTGGTGGTCAATGCGGGGGAGCCCTCGGCGCGCGGTTGGGGCGTGGCCATGTCAACCGACACCGCCTTCGCTCTGGGGATGCTCGCACTCATCGGCCCGCGGTTCCCCGAGCGGCTGCGAGCCTTCCTGCTCACCGTGGTGGTCATCGACGACGTGGTCGCACTGGTCGTCATCGCGACGGTCTACACCAGCCAGCTCAACGTCATACCACTCCTGGTGGCCTTGGCCCTGTTCGCTGCCTTGATGGCGCTGAGCCGGTTGCACGTCCGCCAAGGCATCGTCTACCTCGTCGTCGGGGTCGCTACCTGGGTGGCGCTGCACCTCTCGGGTGTGGACCCCGTCGTCGTCGGCCTGGCGATGGGCCTGCTGACCTACGCGAGCCCCGCCGGGCGCGAGGAGCTCGAACGGGCCACCGACCGGTTCCGGGACTTCCGCGAACAACCCACCCCAGAGCTCGCCCGCTCAGCCCGAGCCGGACTTCAGCAGGCAGTCTCACCCAACGAAAGGCTCCAGGACGCGTTCCACCCGTGGACCAGCTACGTGATCGTGCCGCTGTTCGCACTGGCCAATGCCGGTATCTCCGTCGACAGCGGCTTCCTGTCGCAGGCGTACCGGTCGCCGATCACCCTGGGCATCATCGCCGCGTACGTGATCGGCAAGCCGGCGGGAGTCCTGACCGGATCCTGGCTCGTCACTCTGGCGGCCCGAGGGCGGCTGCGACCACCGGTGGGATGGGCCGCGGTCGCCGGTGGTGGCACCATCGCCGGTATCGGGTTCACCGTGAGCCTGCTCATCGCCACGCTGGCGTTCCACGGACGCGACCTCGAGGAGGCCAAGCTCGGCATCCTGACCGCAGCCCTGGCTGCCGCAGGTCTGACCTGGGTGTTCTTCCGCATCACTGCCTCACTGCCGCCGGCCCGACGAGCGCGTGCACTGCTGGGCACGGCGGAGTCCATCGTTGACCTCGCCGACCCCGTTGACCCGGATCGCGACCACATCCGCGGCCCGAGCGAGGCACCGGTCACCCTGGTCGAGTACGCCGACTTCGAGTGCCCCTACTGCGGTCAGGCCGAGCCGATCGTCCGGGAGCTGCTGGCCGACTTCGGCGATATCCGGTATGTCTGGCGGCACCTTCCGCTCCGGGATGTGCACCCGCACGCCCAGATCGCGGCCGAGGCCGCAGAAGCAGCTGCGCGCCAGGGCGCCTTCTGGGAGATGCACGACCTCCTGCTGGACCATCAGGGTGCGCTGCTCACGCGGGACCTGGTGGGGTACGCCGAACAGCTCGGACTCGACGCGGCCCGCTTCACGAGGGACCTCCACCACCACACCGACGCCGCCAGGGTCGCCCAGGATGTCGACAGCGCCGATCTGGGCGGGGTCTCGGGCACCCCGACCTTCTTCATCAACGGCCGACGCCACCATGGGGCCTACGACATCCAGACTCTGTCCGACGCCGTCCGCCTCGCGCGAGCCAAGGCCGCGATCACGCCATAAGTAAACTGGCGCTCGATGCTTGATGTGGGGGAAGTAGAGGCGACTCCGCGGCACCGGCTGTTCATGGCCGCCGGGCAGGTGGGTGGCCGTGCCCTGCCGTGGCTGGTGGCGCTGGGTGTGGCGAGCACGGCGCTTCTGCAGACGGGCACCCCCGCCCCGGACATCGCTCGATACGTCGTCTACTGGTGCCTCGGGGTGGTGCTGCCGGGGCTGCTGGTCGTGCGGGCAACCGTAGGGACCCGGGGCAACTGGCCCGAAGACGTCGCCCTCGGTGCGATCGCTGGTCTGGCGCTCGAGCTTGTGTCCTTCGCGATGTGGTCGTTGCTGGGCCTGCAGCAGCAGCTCTGGCTCTGGCCGATTGTTGTGGTGGTGATCTTCGTCGCAGTTCCGCGACTGCGTCGACACTGGCGGATCGATGCCCCCCACCCTCTGCCGCGTCTGTGGTCCTGGGGGGTGGCTTCGGCGATCGTCGCCTGCACCCTCAGGGTGCGCCAGAGCGCCTTGGCTGCGCCGCTTCCTCCGGCGGGCGGGTTCTACAACCAGGACATCACCTGGCACCTGTCAATCGTGCACGAGCTCACGAGGTCCTTCCCACCACAAGTTCCCCAGGTCGCCGGAGAAGGCCTGCGCTACCACTGGTTCTCGCATGTTCACCTCGCTGCCGCCCATCTGGTCTCGGGTGTGCCGGAGGCAACGATCGTCCTGCGGCTCTGGATCATTCCGTTGCTGGCCGTCACGGCGTTGATCGGTGCCCGGTTGGCCATGGAGCTGTCGGGCCGGTGGTGGTCCGGACCGGTCGCTGCGTGGACCCTGATCGTCTTCGAGGGCACGAGCCTGCTGCCCGTGATGGGCGAGGCGGGGGTCATCTTCCTGACCAGCCCATCCCAGGTGTACGTCCTGCCCCTCGTCATGGGCGTCGCCATCCTGATCGTCCGGGCCCTGCGCGGCACAAGGCTGCGGGCGGGGTGGGTGCTCCTGGTGCTCCTGCTCGTGGTGTCGGCGGGGGCCAAACCCACCGCCATGCCGCTCGTTTTGGCCGGCACCTGCTTCGCTGGTCTCAGCCTGCTTCGCCAGCGGCGCCCGCAGTGGCGTGCCGCCCTGTCGGTTGTCGCAATCGTGGCCGTCATCCTGCCGGTTTCCCTCGTCCTGGTTGCCGGCAGCGACACCGGCCGCAGCAGCATCAGACTCTTCGACTTCGTCGAGTTCAACGGCCTCTATCACCAGCTCACCGGAGCGGGCTTCCACCCATCGTTCGGCCCGCTCCTGCCCGAAGGTGTCAACGACCTCTCGGGGCGGTCGATCCTCATTCTCGCGATCCTGCTTCTGGTGCTCTTGGTGGACAACATCGGTCGGCTTGTGCCGTTCGCCTCGTTTGCGTCCAAAGCGCTGCGCAAGGACCCTGCAGCACGGTTCATGACAGGTTGTGTCGTTGCCGGATGGGTCGTCTACCTGACCCTGTCCCATGTGGCCTACAGCCAGGCGTACTTCCTTCGTCTGGCCAACCCGTTGGCATCGGTGTTCGGCGCCTGGGTCCTCGCAGCCTCGGTCCCTTCCACCGCGCGGCCCGGCCGCCGGGTGGGCGCGGTTCTGGCCGGCGGGACTCTCCTTGGTGCCGGTGTCGTCGCCCTCGGCCACGCAGTGACGCCTACCCTGGACGGACAGACCAACGACCTCACGGCGGTTGCGACCTCTATGGCCATCCCACTCCTTGTGGTGGTGACTGCCATCGTGGCTGGGGCGCTCGCCTGGGCGTTGGCTCGCCGACGAGTCCCGGCCCTGCGCGGGTGGGGCCTCGGTCTGGGGCTGGCAGCATTGGTCCTGGGCGGACCGGCAGAGGGTGCGATCACCGGCTCCGTCCGTGACGGAATCTTCTTCGTGGCAGACGCACCTTTGCCCGAGGGTGGTTCGATTGCCGCGTCCCGGGATGGCTACCTGCTCAGCCCTGAAGCCGGCGCCGCTATGGCATGGGTCAACCAGCACACTGCAGACGACGCCGTGCTCGCGACCAACCGGCACTGCGTCGAAGGGCGCCAACGACCGCACTGCATCTCCCTGGCCTTCTGGGTGAGCGGTCTCGGCGGCCGGCGCACGGTGATCGAGGGCTGGGGCTACGCCGGTGAAGCTAGGTCCGCGAGCGCGCCAACACCTTTCCCGGCGCGTCTAGCCACAAACGACGTTGTCTTCACAAACCCCAGCCCCCAGAACATCCACCGGCTTCGTGAGCAGTACGCCGCGAGCTGGCTGGTGGCCGACAGGTCGGCCGGGCCGGTATCTCCGCGGCTCGCCCAGTTCGCTGTCCCGAGGTTCAGCAGCGGCGAGATCACTGTCTACGAGCTGCCTTGAGTTGGGTCAACCGGAGTTCGTCTGCCTCTGAGCCACGAGGACGATGAGCAGGTCCATCACGACAGGCCGGACATCCGCGGGGAC
>DATCQG010000115.1:0-4521 GCA_036569625.1 Dermatophilaceae bacterium
GGGTTGAAGCCTGCTGCGGGCTCGTCGAGGCAGAGCAGCTTCGGGCCGGTGGCCAGCGCGCGCGCGATCTCCAGGCGACGCTGGTCGCCATAGGGGAGGTTGCGGGCGAGCTCGTTGGCCTTCTCGCTCAGCCCCATGAAGTCGAGCAGCTCGTGAGCCCGTTCGCGCCCGTCGGACTCCTCCTGTCGGTGTCGCGGCAGGCCGAACATCGCCGACAGGACCCCGGCGCCGTGGTGGGCGTCGGACCCCACCATGACGTTCTCGAGCGCGGTCATGTTGGCGAAGAGTCGGATGTTCTGGAAGGTGCGCGCAATACCGAGCTGGGTGATCTTGAACCTCTTGCGTTTGCCCAGTGGACTTCCCTGGAAGCGGACCACGCCCGCCGTGGCCTGGTAGACGCCGGTCATGACGTTGAAACACGTGGTCTTGCCAGCGCCGTTGGGGCCGATGAGACCGAGGATCTCGCCCTCGTTGATGTGGAAGCTGACCTCGTCGAGGGCGACCACCCCACCGAAGCGCAAGGTCACGTTGTCGACCTCGAGGATGCGGCTTCTCACACCATCCGTCGTGCTGACCGCCGCAGTCCGACTGTCGGTGATGTCAGGCATCGCCTGCCGTCCCCTCTTCGAGTGCTTCGAGCTTCTGGTCGGCCTGCTTGGCCAAAACGGTGCGTTTTGGCGGGATCAGGCCCTGCGGGCGGAAGATGGCGAGGGTCATCAACGCCAGACCGAAGACGAGTACCCGCCACTCCTGGAACTCGCGGAAGCGCTCCGGGAAGTAGCCCACGGCGATGGCTCCCAGGATGACCCCCTTGCGGTTGCCAGCGCCGCCAACCACGACTGCCGCAACGAACAGGATCGAGAGCAGGAGCGGGAAGCTGTCAGGCGAGATGAAGCCCTGCTTGCCCGCGAAGAGCGCTCCGGAGAGGCCACCGATGAACGCGCCCATGGCGAAGGCAAGGAGCTTGAACTTGAACGTCGGCACGCCCATCAGCTCAGCGGCGTCCTCGTCCTCGCGGGTGGCCTCCCAGGCCCGCCCGACCCTGCTGTTCTTGATCCGCTTGTCGAAGAAGATGACGACGAAGATCACCATCAGGGCCAGCCAGTAGTACGGGATCTGGTCGGTGATGCCGAACTTGAGGAAGGTCGTCGTATTGCTCAGATCGACTATCGGTGCGCCGCTCGACCAGTCCAGGTGCGGCACCGAGAAGACGGACACGCTCGGCGGCCGCGGGACCTCGGTGATGCCTGACGCGGCGCCTAGCCAGCCGGAGTTGATCAAGGTGATGCGGACGATCTCGCCGAAGCCGAGAGTCACGATCGCCAGGTAGTCGCCGCGAAGTCGCAGCGTCGGTGCGCCGATGATGACGCCCGCGACCAGTGCCACGACGACGGCGATCGGCACGGTCAGCAGCCATGGTAGGTGCGCGTGCGCGGAGCCGAGGACGGCCACCGTGTAGGCACCTACGGCGTAGAAGGCGACGTAGCCGAGGTCGAGCAGCCCGGCGTAGCCGACCACGATGTTCAGGCCCAGGGCAACGAGGACATATGTGGTCACGGTGAACAGCACGCCACCGAAGTCGGAGTCCGGAGTGGTGATGATGGGGATGTTGAGGACCGGCAAGGCGAACAGGAACAGCACGAAGAGGGCCCACAGGGCGATCTTCGCCGGTTTGGGCAGCGCCCTGGCTCGCGCAAAGGTGCCGGAAACTCGCTCGAGCATGCCGGAGAAGACGCTCATGCGCGTGACCTCCCCAGCGACTCGCCGAGCAGACCTGTGGGCCTGAACATCAGGATCACGACGAGCAGCAGGAAGGCCACCACGTCTTTCCACTGGGTGCCGATGAGGGCCGAGCCGTAGTTCTCCGCCAGGCCGAGGACAAAGCCTCCGATCAGAGCGCCGCGCAGGTTGCCGATGCCACCCAGGACCGCAGCGGTAAAGGCCTTGACGCCCAGAATGAAGCCGGCGTCGTAGCGGGTTATGCCGATGCGCAACAGGTAGAAGACTGCGGCGGCCCCAGCCATGATGCCTCCCACCAAGAAGGTCACCTGGATGACGCGGTCGCGGTTGACTCCCATCAGGGCAGCTGCCTCGGGGTCCTGGGCGACAGCGCGGATTCCACGGCCCAAGCGCGAACGTCTCACGAACTGGTCGAGGACGATCATCATCAGGACGGCACCCACGACGACCAGGATGTCGACGTTGGTGACCTGGTAGTCCACGATGGTGAACACCGGCTCGGGTGTCAGGATCTCGGGCAGTGCAGCGTTGTTACGCGCTTGGCCAACGTACGGGGCGAGCCTGGCACCCAGGCCGAAGAACGCGGCCAGCTTGTCGCGAAGGCCCATCAGCTCGGACAGCGCGAACGAGGCGCCGATCGCAGAGATAAGTGAGATCAGCGGGGGAGCATTGCGCTTCCGTAGCGGCCGGTAGGCGATCCGCTCGAGGCCGACGGCGACAAGGCCAGATGTCACCATGGCGACGACGAACATGAGCACGATCCACCCGATGACCGCCGGGATACTCGCTCCTGAGTGACCGCCGAGCAGCATCACCGACCACATCGCGGCGAAGGTGCCGTACATGAACACCTCGGAGTGGGCGAAGTTGATCAGCCGCAGCACGCCGTACACGAGGGTGTACCCGAGGGCCACCAACGCGTACACGGCTCCGAGGGTTATGCCCGTCACCGTCAAGGAGAAGAAGTTGTCGATCAGGTACTGCATCCAGGGCCTCCTCGGGCCGGTCCTGCGATGGGAGCCTGTTGGGAGAGTGACGCTCAAGAGGCGGTCGGACCATGCGTTCCGACCGCCTCCTGAGGTTCAAGCGTAAGGGACTACTTGATCTCTCCGACAGTGACGAACTTGCCGCTCTCGACCTTGTAGGCATAAACGTGGATCTCGGTGGGCTCGCCCTGGGCGCCGAACTTGACCTGCTTGGTCACGCCCTTCTTGTCGTAGGCCTTTACGAAGGCGAGCATGGCCACCCGGTCCTTGCCTGCGGCGATGCCGTCGAGGAAGACCTGCGCAGAGTCGAAACCCTCACCGGCGTAGGTGCCGGGCGGGGTGTTGTACGCCTTCTGGTAGGCGGCGGCAAACGCCGGGGCAGCCTCCGGAGGGGTGCACGGGCAGGTGAGGATCGAGCCCTCTGCGGCGGTCTGGCCGTTGGTGATGAAGTCCTGTGCCTTGACGCCGTCATCGCTGACGAAGGTGCCCTTCCATCCGGCGTCCCGCAGCTGCTTGACCAGCGGTGCGGCCTCCGGGGAGTAACCACCGAAGAACAGCGTGTCCGCCTTCGAGGCTTTGACCTTGGTGACCGACGGGCCGAAGTCGGTCTGCTTCGCCTGGATCTCGTCGTTGCCAATGACCTGGGCACCGAGGGTCGTGCGGACGGTGTCGGCCAGACCCTTGCCGTACTCGGACGCGTCGTCGATGACAAACGTCTTGGTCGACTTGACCGTGTCCTTGATGTACTTCGCCGCCGCCGGACCCTGGGTGGCGTCGTTGGCGATGTTGCGGAAGAAGGTCTTCCAGCCGTAGGTCGACAGCTTGGTGGCGGTGGCCGACGGGGTGACCGTGACCAGCCCGGCCTCGTTGAACAAGGGGTCGACGGCCTTTGACTCGCCCGAGAAGGCGGGGCCGACGATGCCCACGATCGTCTTGTCGTCGATGGCCGTCTTGGCCAGGCCGGGGGCCTGGGTCGGGTCGCCCTGTGAGTCGAAGTTGGCGAGCGTGACCTTGCATGAGCTGTTCTTGGCGTTGTACTCCTCGATCGCGAGCTTCACGCCGTTCTGGATGTAGATGCCAAGACTGGCGTTCGGGCCGGTCAGTGCGCCGAACATGCCAATCTTCTGGTCGCACTTCTTGCTTGCTGTTGCGGTGCCAGAGGAACCCCCGGTGGTGCCGCAACCCGACAGGACCAGCGCGGCAGCCGCGACAGGGATGCCGAACTTGGTGAGAGAATGCACGGTTCCTCCTGGAAATAGGAATCGCCCGGGCACATTCCCCGGGCTCCCGCGAATCCCGCGAGTGGGTGAACAGTATCCCCAGAGAACCTCCTCGTGGGGTATTCCAGGCCAAGTGTTGCCGGGTCGTTACCCGGCCGAAATGCGACAAAGCCGATGGCTATTGGCGTCAATCGGGCGGGCGCCGCAGAAACCTGAGTAGGCCAGCTCATCCGGATTCGACATTCTGGCGGTAATGATGGCCTGGTGGCCCCCTTTTTCGATCCCTCGAGATGCCCGAGCTGTCGATCCGCGCTTCCGGTTCGACCCGTGCGATGCCCGACCTGTGGAGTCGAGCTCACCGGAGCCACGGTCACCGAGCTGGTGACGACCCTGCGTCGGGCCGACTCCCTGGTGGACCGCATGCGGGCCGAGTTCGCAGCCCCACCATTGCTCCAGCAGGCCCCGCCCTTCGGTCAGCCGACGGCGGTGCCGGTCGAGGGCGTGCCCCAGATTGCGGTTGCCCGATCCTGGTTCGCGGGCAGGTCGGTCGGCGTCATCCTGCTGGTCCTGGGGGC
>DATCQG010000116.1:0-2312 GCA_036569625.1 Dermatophilaceae bacterium
CGCCGATCACGGCGTAGCAGCGTCTGGCGTCGCAGAAGTAGTCGCTGAGGTCGACCAGGTTGACCTGGTACCGCATGGATCGAGCCGCCCGCATCATGTCGTCGTCGACGAGGACCTGGGAGCGCGGGTTGGAGCAGGCCAGCTGCTTCCCGATGTTGACGGCCAGACACTGAGGACCGTTGCGGTTGCCCGTGGTCGGGATGTCGCGCAGGACCGTGACCCTGGTGAAACCCAGCCACTCGCGCCAGACCCGCTCGAACCCGCCAGGGCCCGAGCCCGGCGGGTCGAAGACGTTCTGCTGGGCGTATGCCGTGGTGATGATGTCGTCGGGGGCCATCGCCCTGAGCCTGGCTGTGGCCTTGGTCGTCCAGCTGGGGCACGTGTCGCCGTCCCTTGTCCGGCGCTCGAAGATCACGCTCCTGGCGTAGGTCGCCGGACACCCACCGGCGAACATCTCGATCAGCTTCCAGTTCTTGGCCTTGGCGATCTTGTGCAGCGCGCCCCGCCAGTGCTCTGCGTGGGAGTCGCCGACCAGCGCCACCACCCGGGCGGGTTTGCCCTTGCCCCAGTAGCAGGTCAGGACCGACGGGTCCGAGCCCTCGCCGCGGCATCCAGGCTCGGGGGACCAGGGTGCATCCGTCTTGGTGATGGCCACGACCGGCGTCGCCGTGAGCGCCTGGGGGCACTTGGCGCGGTTCTCCATCGCCGGTGCGCCGAAGCAGGGAGTGCCCGAGACGTCGGCCAGCATCGCGGCGGTCTGCCGATCCTTAGCGTCCGCCGCATAGACCTGGGTCCCGGAGACCAGGGCAACGGCCAGCATGCCGACGAGCGCCGCCGAGAGGGTGGCCCGCGGGGTCCTGGTCAGCCTAGGCCAGAAGCCCATGGCGTCCTCGACGAAGCGCCTGCTCAAACCGGAGACGACCAGGCAGAGCAGCACCAGCGCCACCAGCTCTGGCGTCCTCAGGTTGTGGCCCAGGACGTAGGGGGCGAACACCACCAGGGGCCAGTGCCACAGGTAGATGGAGTATGAGACATCACCGACCCACTGGACCGGCCGGCGCCGGAACAGGAAGCCGCTGGGATCGGCCCGGCCCGTGTCCCCCGCGATGATGACGGCGGCGGTCGCGATCACCGGCAGCGCGGCGGCATACCCGGGGAAGGCTGTTGCGTTGGAGAAGAACCAGGCCGAGGCCAGCAGGGCGACCATGCCCAGCCACCGCAGCACCAGAGCCAGGGCCACGTGAGGCGCCCACTTGCGCATCAGCAGCACGACCAGGGCCCCGGCGCCGAACTCCCACGCCCGCGTGGGGGTGATGAAGTAGGCCGCGGCACGGTGCGTCTGGGTGGCCCACACCGAGATGGCGAAGGAGCCGACCGTGACCAGGAGCAGGGTGAGGCCGATGTTCGTGGTGGTGTGGCCGCGCAGCCATTTGCGGGCGACGAGGCACGCCATGATGATCAGGCTCGGCCAGACGAAGTAGAACTGCTCCTCGGCCGACAGCGACCAGTAGTGCTGGACCGGGGAGGCCACGTCGTTGGACGCGGAGTAGGTGACCGCTTTCGACGCGAGCCAGAGGTTCTGGACGTAGAAGCCGCTGGCGGTCAGCTCGTGGGCGGTGGATGCCCACAGGTCGGTGGGAAGCAGGAGGAGCGTCCCGAGGGCGACGAACAGCAGGACCAGGATGCTGGCAGGCAGCAGCCGCCTGGCCCGTCGTGCGTAGAACGCCCACAACCGCACGGTCCCCGTCCGGTCGACCTCGCGAAGCAGGTGCGAGGTGATCAGGTAGCCCGAGATGACGAAGAAGGCGTCGACGCCGACATATCCACCGGTGAGGAAATTTGGCCAGTAGTGGTAGATCACGACCAGCAGGACCGCCACCGCCCGCAACACCTGGATCTCAGGGAGGAACTGGCGTTTCGCCCGTTCGGCGACGCGGCGAGACAGGGCTGTCACCGAAAGCTCTCCCGTCGTTGCTCGCCGCATGCTCAACACCCGTTCAGGTCCCTGCTGGCCCATCGGGGCGACCGCTGGTTCGAAGTGCCAACCTACCCAATGACCCTTCATACCCGGAAAAATCGGGCCAGCGGAGACCACGAGTGGCACCCCATGGCCTGAAGGCTAGAGTCCACGACATGGACAAAGTCGTCTCAAGCGCGGCCGAAGCGGTCGTCGGGATCGTCAACGGATCATCACTTTCGGTGGGTGGTTTTGGCCTCTGCGGTGTTCCCAGCGTGCTGATCGCCCAGATCCACGAGCTGGGGGTGACCGACCTCGAGGCGGTCTCCAACAACTGCGGGGTCGACGAGTGGGG
>DATCQG010000117.1:0-2840 GCA_036569625.1 Dermatophilaceae bacterium
GGACCTGTGGACAACCCACGACCCCTCCCGTCGGGATCCGGCATCCTCGACTGCATGGCTGCACAGATGCATGGGGCGGAACTCGATGTGCGGCGCCCTTTCAGTCGCGCCGATGCCAGACGGGCTGGTATTCCGGTCAAGCATCTGACAACCACGCGGTTCCGGAAGCTCTTCTACGACCTCTATGTGTGCGCCGATCTCGCGGTCACGCCGGTGGTTCTCGCGTCCGCCGCCCTCAGGATCAGCCCGCTTGGTTCACACGCGAGCCACTTCACCGCTGCGCAGATCTGGGGCGGTGTCGTGCCGGACCAGCCTTTGACCCACGTCAGCAGCCCGCACCGTCGGACGCGGTCCGAGCGACGGGGGGTCGGGAGTCACGAGACCAGCCGCGGGTCCCAGATCGTTATGTTCCAGCAGGTGAGGGTCTCGAGCCCGGAGCAGACGTTCATCGATCTCGCCACCGAGATGAATCTGGTGGACCTTGTCGTGCTGGGCGACTCGCTGGTCGCGAAGCGGCGAACGACAACCCGCCAGATCGTCGAGGCGGCCCATGCCTGGAGGGGCAAGGGAAGTCGACTGGCCCGGCGAGCGGCTTATCTCGTGAGGTCAGGGGTCGACTCCCCGATGGAGACCCGGCTTCGGATGCTGATGGTGTTGGCCGGGCTGCCCGAACCAGTGGTCAACCACATTGAGTACGACGCAGTGGGTGCGTGGGCGAAAAGGTTCGACCTGTCGTATCCCGACCTGTTGCTGATTATCGAGTACGACGGTCGACAGCATGCCGAGGATGACCGACAGTGGGGCCGCGACATCGACCGTCGTGAGGAGCTGGACGCCGATGGATGGCGCCTGATCGTGGTCCGCTCAGGGGGTGTCTACACCGAACCCGGTCGAACGCTCGAGCGGATCATGGCTGCCATGCGGGCGTGTGGTGCTCGACAGCTGCCTCGGACGCTCAACCCTGAGTGGGAGAGGTATTTCCCTGGGCGCTGAAGAAACGAGGGCCCATGGTTGGGTGCGTCTGCCGGCACGTGTCTGAAGACGTCCCAGGTGTGGCGGGTGGGTGTGTCTGCCGGCATGTGTCCGAAGACGTCCCTCGGTATGCCGCCCAGGAGTCAGCGGTTGAAGGCCTTGGCGATCAGCTCGGCCTGCTGTAACGCGTGCTTCTTGCTCGAGCCGGTGGCCGGTGAGGCCGAGGCTGCGCGGGACGCCACCTGTAGATGGCGAGTCTCGCCACGGTCGGCAAGGGCGGCGGGCAGGTTCAACGCCATGAACGGCCAGGCGCCCTGGTTGACGGGTTCGTCCTGGACCCACATGATCTCGGCGCCCGGGTACGCCTTGACTGCCGCCGCGATCTCGTCGGCCGCCAACGGAGCCAGCTGCTCGACCCGCAGGATCGCGGTCGCGCCATCCTGGCGCTTGGCGCGCTCGGCCTCGAGGTCGTAGACGACCTTGCCTGTAGCCAGGAGCACCCGTGTCACCGCCTGCCCGTCAAGCGCGGCAGTGTCCGGCAGCACCGGCTGGAACGTCCCCGACGTGAAGTCCTCGACCGCCGAGGCAGCCGCCTTGAGGCGCAACATCGACTTGGGCGTGAACACGATCAGCGGACGACGTGGCCGCTGGTAGGCCTGACGACGAAGCAGGTGGAAGTACGACGCGGGCGTCGAGGGGTAGGCCACGGTCATGTTGTCCTCGGCGAACAGCTGCAGGAAGCGCTCGATGCGTGCGGAGGAGTGGTCCGGGCCCTGACCCTCGAAGCCGTGGGGCAGCAGGAGCACGACCGACGAGCGCTGGCCCCACTTCTGCTCCGAGGACGAGATGAACTCGTCGATGATGGTTTGGGCGCCGCCGGCGAAGTCGCCGAACTGTGCCTCCCACAGGACCAGGGCGTCAGGGCGCTCGACGGAGTAGCCGTACTCGAAGCCCATCACTGCAAACTCGGACAGCAGCGAGTCATAGATCCAGAAGCGGGCCTGGTCCTCGCCCAGGTACCGCAAAGGAGTCCACTCCTCGGCCGTCACCTTGTCGATGAGGACCGCGTGGCGTTGCACGAAGGTGCCTCGACGCGAGTCCTGACCGGCAAGGCGCACCGGGACGCCCTCCTTGAGCAGGGTGCCGAAGGCGAGAAGCTCGCCCATGGCCCAGTCGATCCCGCCCTCGCGGACCATAGCCGCCCGTTTTTCCATCAGCGTCTTGAGCTTGGGGTGCAGCGTGAAGCCCTCAGGGGGTTTCACAAATGCGTCGCCGATGTGCTGGATCACCTCGGCGGACACCGCCGTCGCGACGCTTCGAGGCGCCGTGTGCTCGTCGTCCTCCTGCGCCGAGGGGCGCTCGAGCCCACCGTGACCCACGGTGTCGGTCCCCGGAACCTCGCCCGCATGGGACTTTTCGTCCTCGTGGTTGGTGTTCTTGACCGCTTCCTTGGTCTCGACGAACACCCGCTCGAGCTGCTGCTGGTAGTCGCGCAGGGCCGCCTCGGCCTCTTCGACGGTGATGTCGCCACGCCCGATGAGGGACTCGCTGTAGAGCTTGCGGACCGAGCGCTTGGCCTCGATCAGGTTGTACATCAGCGGCTGTGTCATCGACGGGTCGTCACCCTCGTTGTGACCTCGGCGGCGGTAGCAGACCATGTCGATGACGACGTCCTTGTTGAACTCCTTCCGGAAGTCATAGGCGAGCTCGGCGACCCGCACGCACCCCTCCGGGTCATCGCCGTTCACGTGGAAGATCGGCGCCTGGATCATCCGCGCGACGTCCGTGGAGTAGAACGAGGAGCGCGACGCGGCCGGTGACGTGGTGAAGCCGACCTGGTTGTTGATGACAACGTGGATCGTGCCGCC
>DATCQG010000118.1:0-12169 GCA_036569625.1 Dermatophilaceae bacterium
CGCCCAGAAGTCCAAGGTGCCGTTCATGCTCATCGCCGGCGAGGACGACCGATCGGCCGGCGCGGTCTCCTTCCGCTATCGCGACGGCACGCAGAAGAATGGTGTCCCGATCGCTGATGCGCTCACGGAGATCGTTGAAGCAGTCGAGAGCCGCAAGCAGGTCTGAGCACAGTCGCCGTGGACATTTTGAGCGAGGTCTGGCATCGCGCGCTGACGACCCAGCCGGCTCCATCCGGCCGGGTTGTCGCTCTCACGGCCATCCTCGCCATCGCACTGGTGTGGGTGCCGGCAGCCTGGGGGGTCACCCGACATGTGGTGACCATCGCGCACGAGGCCGCGCACGGGTTCGCCGCCCTCCTGTCGGGGCGCAAGCTGCACGGCATACGGCTGCACTCGGACACCTCCGGTCTGACCGTCTCGGCCGGCAGAACCAAGGGGGCGGGCATGATCCTGACTGCCGCGTCCGGGTATGTCGGCCCTGGTCTGCTCGGTCTGGGCGCCGCCTCGCTCATCGCCCATCACCGGGCCGTGGGTCTCCTGTGGGCGTTGCTGATTCTGTTGGCACTGTTGTTGATCCAGGTGCGCAACTGGTTCGGGCTCTGGTCGATCCTGTTCAGTGCGGCCGTGGTGTTCGGGGTGTCATGGTGGCTCTCACCGCAGACGCAGTCCGCCTTCGCCTACGTTCTGACGTGGTTCTTGCTCCTGGCCGCGCCACGTCCGGTGCTGGAGCTTCAGACGCTGCGACGTCGCACCGGCGCGAGGACCTCCGACGCCGACCAGCTGGCCAGGCTCACCATGATCCCGGCGATCGTGTGGGTCGGGTTCTTCCTCGTGGTGACCGTGGGTGCTCTCGCGTTGGGCGCACGATGGATGGTCGCCGCAGCGGTCTGACGGGGGATGCATAGGATTTGGACCATGACGCAGGATGAGAGCCACCAGAGTCCGGAGCTCGAGTCGCCGCGCGAATTTGCTCACGTCGACGACGGGTTCGAGCGCCTGTGGACCCCACACCGGATGGCCTACATCAACGGTGACCGCCCGACCGATCACGCCGGGGCCGGTTGCCCCTTCTGTGCGGTCGTTGGCAAGGACGACGCCGAGGGCCTGATCGTCCATCGTGGCCAGTCCTGCTACGTCGTCATGAACCTCTTCCCCTACAACCCCGGTCACGTACTGGTCTGCCCCTACCGTCACGTCTCGCTCTACGTCGACCTGACCGACGAGGAGACGCTTGATTTCACCGCTCTCACGAAGGCCAGTCTCGTTGCGCTGGAGTCCTGTTCGTTGCCCATGGGCTACAACATCGGCATGAACCAGGGCGCTGTTGCCGGGGCGGGCGTGCGTGCTCACCTGCAGCAGCACATCGTCCCGCGGTGGGGCGGAGACTCGAACTTCCTGCCGATAATCGGTCAGACCAAGGCTCTCCCGATGCTGCTCGAAGACGTTCGCCAGCGCCTTGTCGACGCATGGCCAAGCGCCTGAACAGGTCGCTGTGAACTCGTTTGAGTCGCTGCCGGTCGTGATCTTCGACGGGGACTGCGGGTTCTGCACCACGTCCGCCCGTTGGCTGCACCGGTGGGTGGTCAGGGGCAGTTCCACCCGCGTCGCCCCCTGGCAGCAGCTGGACCTGGATGAGCTCGGCCTCACGCAGGACCCGTGTCGAGCATCTGTTCCGTGGGTGGGCCAAGACGGTCAGGTCGCCAGCGGTAACGCTGCCATCGCCGCCGCGCTTCGCGACGGCCATCTCGTATGGCGTCCTGCTGGCGCCCTGCTCGTCGCACCGGGCTTCTCCTGGCTGGCCGAGCGGGTCTACTCCTGGGTGGCAGCTCACCGTTACGCACTGCCCGGCGGCACACCAGCCTGCCGCGTCGAGGACCCGTAGCGGTAGCCAGCCACCAGAGCATTGGAGTACACCCTCGAGTCTTCATTCCTTCGACTCCCCGAGGCGTTTGCGCACGTCTGCCGCGTCGACGCCAAGGGCCCGCAGCAGCTCGGCCGCAGGATCCGGACGCTCCCGGTCGAGAAGCGCGAGCAGGAACTGGCGTGTCTCGATGCGTTTGTTCCCGGCTTGCCGGGTCCCGTCGACGGTCGCTTTGATGACAGCCCGCGAGCCGGACGTCAGCGGCAGCAGCCGGCGTCCGAAGCCGGGGCCGCGGCGGGTCGCCGAGGTGCGCGACGTCAACGCCGACCGCGGCAAGTGCCGCCCGGTCGAGGGCATCGCAAGCATCCCGGGCGGACTCGAGATCGGTCCCGAGGGCCTTGGCCACCGGGGAGTCGGGGTCGTGAAGGAGCCCCAGCAAGAGGTGGTCGGTGCCGAGGCGCCGATCACCCCTTCGCCGGGCCTCCTCTGCTGCCGACGTCAGGACCATCTTCCTTGCGTCGACACTGAGCCGAGTGATCATCCTCAACCTCTCCTTCCATACTTTGCGTGCGCTGACTGTCGGGAGATCCCGAGGGCATCCCCGATCTGCTCCCACGACCAGCCGCGGTCCCTGGCGAGCTTGACGTTGCTCGCCTCGACCTGTTCCGCCAGTCGGTGCAGAGCGCCTACGGCGCGCAGACCGACCGCAGGATCATCCGGCTCCAGGCTTGCCCTCAGGCTGTCTTCCATGAATGTCAATCTAGACTGACAGGAGGGAGGCTGTCAATCCAAACTGACACGAGTCCTGCCAGCCCAAAGGCGGTTCAGTTGAGCAGAGCCCTTCCTGCCCAAGAACGGGTCAGTTGAGCAGGTAGCCCTGGACCAGGTTCGGGGGCATCGGCTCGTAGCCGAGCGGGGTCCTGGTGAAGACGCCGGTCCCGTGCGAGACCGACCGCAGGTCGATGGCATAGCGGGTGATCTCGGTCTGCGGCACCTCGGCCTTGATCGTGCTGCGTCCGGAGGTGTCTGGCTCGGTCCCGACCACGCGACCCCGGCGGGTCTGCAGGTCGGTCATCACTGCCCCCACGTACTCGTCCGCGACGACCACGCACACGGCGTCGACCGGCTCGAGCAACGTCACGGTCTGTGGCGAGGCGGCATCCTTCAGGGCAAGTGCTCCGGCGGTCTGGAAGGCCATGTCGCTGGAGTCCACAGAGTGGGACTTCCCGCCGGTCAGCGAGACGCGCAGGTCGATCATCGGGAACCCGGCGATGCAGCCCTTCTCGAGCTGGGTGCGAATGCCCTTCTCAACGCTGGGGATGAACTGGCGAGGCACGGTCCCGCCCACCACCTTGTCGACGAACTCGAATCCGGCACCGCGTTCGAGAGGTTCGACGGTGATGTCGCACACGGCGTACTGGCCATGTCCTCCGCTCTGCTTGATGTGCCGCCCGTGACCGTTCGCTGTCGTGACGAAGGCCTCGCGCAGGGCGGCCCGAAGGGGCACCGTCTCGACGTTGACGCCGTAACGATCCCGCAGCCGCATGAGCAGGACGTCGACGTGCGCCTGGCCCATCGTCCAGAGAATCACCTGATGGGTCTCGGGGTTGTGCTCGAGCCGCATGGTGGGATCCTCGGCCACCAGCCGCGCGAGAGCACCCGCTAGCTTGTCCTCGTCAGACTTGGTGGCGGCACTGATGGCCACTGGCAACAAGGGATCCGGGAACATCCACGGTTCGACCAGGACTGGTGCGTCCTTGCTGCTCAAGGTGTCGGTGGTCTCGGCCTTCGTCAGCTTGGCCACCACACAAACATCACCGGCGATGGCCACACCCTTGGGCCGCAATACGTCTCCCAGAGGCGACGACAACAGCCCGACGCGCTCATCTTCGTCGTGACCGGCGTGCCCGGCGAGTCGTTCGCCATCGGCGAGGCGATCGAGATGACCCGATACGTGCACGACCGAGTCTGGTCGCAGTGTCCCGCTGAACACCCGCACGATGCTGACCCGCCCGACATACGGATCACTCGTCGTACGAACGACTTCGGCCACCAAAGTGCCGTTCGGATCGCACTGCAGGGGGGACAGGGGGTGGCCATTGGGTGTCATCGCCGCAGGCAGCGGGTGGAGCGTCGGCGCTGGGAAGGCCGCGGTCAGCAGATGAAGAAGCTCGACCGTGCCGACGCCCGTCTCGGTGGACACCGGGATCACCGGGTGGAACCGGCCACGTGAGACCGCGGTCAGCAGGTCCGCCTCCACCACATCGATGTCGACCTCTTCACCGCCGAGGTAGCGATCCAGCAACGTATCGTCCTCGGACTCCTGGATGATCGCCTCGATCAGGTCCGACCGATAGCCCTCGATCAGCTCGCGGTGGGTCGCATCCGAGGCCTTGGCGACCATCTCGCCCGAGCTGTAGTCGTAGATCTGCTGGGAGAGAAGCCCGAGGTTGCCGATGATCGTCTCGTCGTCCGCATGCAGCGGCAGGTAGAGCGGCATGACGCCCTCGCCGAAGACCCGTTGACAGATCGCGAGCGTGTCCTCGAAGTCGGCTCGCCCGGCGTCCAGCTTGCTCACGGCAACTGCCCGCGGCATCCCGATCGCCGCGCACTCCTCCCACAACAACATGGTGGCGCCATCGACACCGTCGGCGGCGGAGATCACGAAGAGAGCCCCGTCGGCGGCGCGCAGTCCCGCACGGAGCTCGCCGACGAAGTCCGGATAGCCAGGGGTGTCAATAAGATTGAGCACCACCCCCTGATGGGAGAGGCAAGCGACAGCGAGCTGGACGGAACGCTCGTCAAGGACCGGCTTGGCCCGGTAGTCCGGGGTCGTGGCGGCAATGAGGTGCTCGAACAACGTCGTCTTCCCGGCCCCGCTGTGACCCACGAGTACGACGTTGCGGATGTCGTCCGGAGCGCCGGCCTGCGGGACTGGTGTGCTGGCGGAACCTTTGGCGCTCATGGCGACACGATTGCGCCTCACGCGCGCCGGCACAAGCCCGCCGCGCGGGTCAGTACTCTGGGGCGCATCATGCTGAACCGATTCGCGCGCGCATTCTTCACCAAGCTCTTCACGCCACTGGCCAGGCTCTTCCTCAAGCTCGGCATCAGCCCCGACGTCGTGACGATCGTGGGCACCATGGGCGTCTGCGTCGGCGCTCTGCTCTTCTACCCACGCCACGAGTTCTTCTGGGGCACGATCGTCGTCGTGGTCTTCGCCTTCTCGGACACCCTTGATGGCGTGATGGCCCGCCTGTCCGATCGCTCGAGCAAATGGGGCGCCTACCTCGACTCAACCCTGGACCGGGTTGGCGACAGCGCCATCTTCGGCGGGCTCGTGCTCTGGTACGCCGGGGACGGGAACATACCGTCCCTGGCCGCCCTTGCGCTGGCCTGCCTGATCCTGGGCAGCGTCGTCAGCTATGCCAAGGCGCGGGCCGAGGGCCTGGGCATGACCGCGAACGTCGGCATCGCCGAGCGGGCCGAGCGACTGGTCGTGGTTCTGACCGCCACGGGCCTGGTCGGGCTGGGGGCGCCCGAGGTGCTGTTGACCGTCGTGCTGGCGTTGTTGGCGCTGGCGAGCCTGATCACGGTGATCCAGCGGATGCTCGAGGTGCGCCGCCAGGCGTTCGACGTCGCGTGAGCCGGTTGGTTGAGCGCACCACCCTGGTCGGCTACCGCTCCGGCTGGTTCCTCGTCCGGCGGATGCCGGCTCGCGTCGCCTATCGCTCGTTCGACCTCCTCGCCGATGTCGCATGGCGGCGCCGTGGCAAGGGTGTCGAGCGAATGCGCAGCAACTACGCCACCGTTCGGCCCGAGCTGACCCCGGCTGAGCTCGATGCGCTGGTGCGCGCCGGGATGCGGTCCTACCTGCGCTACTGGTGCGACTCCTTCCGCCTTCCCGACCGCAGTGTCGATGAGCTGGTCGAAGGGGTGCGCACGATCGGCGTCGACCCGGTTCGTGCTGACCTGGGGTCGGGCAGATCGGCGGTCATCTTCCTGGGGCACATGGGCAACTGGGACTTCGCCGGTGCATGGTCGACGACCCAGCTGGCGCCCGTCACCACGGTTGCCGAGCGGCTCAAGCCCGAAGAGCTCTTCGACGAGTTCGTCGAGTTCCGTGAGGGACTTGGCATGCGGATCATCGCGCTCACCGGCGGCAGTGACGTGTTCCGGGAGCTGACCAAGGCCTGCCGCGCCGGGGCGCTGGTCGCGCTTCTGGCCGACAGGGACCTCACCAACGGCGGCATCGAGGTCGACTTCTGCGGCGAGAGGTCACGGATGGCTGTGGGGCCGGCCGCCCTGGCGCTCAACACAGGTGCCGCCCTTTACCCCGCCGTCGTGCACTATGAGCCGAGGCCGCAGGGGCACAGTTGGCGCACGGTCGTGACGTTCCACGACGCCGTCGTTCCCCCGACGCAGGGCTCCACGCGCGAGAAGATCCAGGCGATGACCCAGACCTGCGCCGATGTGCTGAGTGAAGGAGTTCGCGCGCACACCCAGGACTGGCACATGATGCAGCGGGTGTTCACCAAGGACCTCAGGGACCAGCACGAGTCCGATCGGGCCGGGCACACCAGATGAGGATCGGGATCGTCAGCCCATACTCGTTCGACGTTCCGGGAGGGGTGCAGCTGCATGTCCGCGACCTCGCGGAGTACTTCATCTCACAGGGCCATCACGTCAGCGTCCTTGCGCCTGCTGACGACGACACCCCTCTGCCGGACTACGTCGTCAGCTCGGGTCGCGCAGTTCCGGTGCGCTATAACGGTTCTGTGGCTCGGCTTTCCTTCGGGCCAGTCACCGCGGCCCGCGTTGGCAGGTGGGTCGATGGTGGCCGTTTCGACGTCGTCCATATCCACGAACCGATTGCCCCGAGCGTCTCGGTCCTCGCCCTTTGGGCCGTGGACGGACCCATCGTGGCCACCTTCCACACGTCCAACCTGCGTTCACGAGCCATGCAGGCGGCATACCCGCTGTTGCGTCCCAGCCTCGAGAAGATCAGTGCCCGTATCGCGGTCTCCGAGGATGCGCGGCGGACCGTCACCACGCATCTTGGCGGTGACGCGGTGGTGATCCCCAACGGAGTGTTCGTCGAGCGGTTCGCGTCGGCCGAGCACAGGCCGGACTGGGAGGGCACCTCGGAGCGACCGACCATCGCGTTCCTGGGGCGGATGGAAGAGCCGCGCAAGGGTATGCCGTTGCTGGCGCAGGCTCTGCCAGAGATCGTCAGCCAGATCCCCGGGGTCCGGGTCCTGATCGCCGGTCCTGGGGACCCCGGCCCGGTCCGCCAGCGGATGACTGCCGAAGCGGCCGCGGCGTGCGAGTTCCTCGGCCCGGTCAGTGATGTGGACAAGGCCAGCCTGTTGGCGTCCGTCGATCTCTACCTTGCGCCGAACACCGGCGGCGAGAGCTTCGGCATCATCCTGATCGAGGCGATGAGTGCCAGGGCGACCGTGCTGGCCAGCGACCTTCCTGCCTTTTCGAGGGTCCTGGACGGTGGCAGGGCCGGGGAGATGTTCCGAAACGAGGACCCTGGTGACCTGGCCCGCGCTGTCGTTGCGCTGCTGCGTGACCCTGTACGCCGCGAAGAGCTGGCCGTCGCAGGGCGCAAACGGGCCAACGCCTTTGACTGGTCGGTTGTGGCGGCAGACGTGATGGCGGTCTATGAGACGGTCACGCTCGGGGCGTCCTCGGTGCACGCATCCAGCGAGCCCGAGTCGCTCTGGGCACGGTTGTCGCGTACGGGACGAACCTCGGGAGGCACGTGATGGACATCAGCTGGGTGGTCGGCGGGATCGCGGTCGCCGTCTTGATCGCCTGGTACCTCTCGTATGGCGCCGCTCGGCTCGTTCGGTTGCACTCCCGGGTCGAGGGTGCGCTCAGTGTCCTTGACGCCCAGCTCGTGCGCCGGGCGGAAGCCACCCTCGAGCTGGCCAACTCCGGCTCCCTGGACCCGGCCAGCGCGCTCCTCCTTGCCGGTGCCGCATCCGACTCGCTCGAGGCCGATGCCGAGCCGCACACATCCCGTGAATCCATCGAAAGCGACCTGACCCAGGCCCTCGAAGCCGCGCTGGGCGAGGTGGCACTTCAGCACCTGCGAGAGGACGAGACGGTCGGCGCGCCGGTACTCCAGCGCGTGGCTGCGGCCAACCAGCGGGTGCAGCTCGCCCGCCGGTTCCACAACGACGCAGTGATCGACGTACGGCGGGTGCGGCGCAAGCCGGGCGTGCGTCTGTTCCGTCTGGCCGGGCACGCAGAGCTCCCGCAGACCTTCGAGATCGACGACGAGCTACCGATGCTTGGGCGGGGCGTCTGACGCTCTAGCATGGGTTTGTTCCCCAACACCGTGTGTGACACCTGGAAGAGGCACTGTCTTGTCAGCGCAAGAGACCACCCCCGCCAACGTCCCTGCGACAGGCACCTCACGCGTCAAGCGCGGTATGGCCGAGATGCTCAAGGGCGGCGTCATCATGGACGTCGTCACCCCCGAGCAGGCCAAGATCGCCGAGGACGCCGGCGCCGTTGCCGTGATGGCTCTCGAACGAGTGCCGGCGGACATCAGGGCCGAGGGCGGGGTCTCGCGGATGAGCGACCCGGACATGGTTCAGGGCATCATCGAGATGGTCTCCATCCCGGTCATGGCCAAGGCCCGGATCGGTCACTTCGTCGAGGCGCAGGTCCTGCAGAGCCTGGGCGTGGACTACATCGACGAGTCCGAGGTGCTCACCCCGGCCGACTACGCCAACCACATCGACAAGTGGAAGTTCACCGTCCCCTTCGTCTGTGGCGCTACCAATCTGGGTGAGGCCCTGCGCCGGATCTCCGAGGGCGCTGCCATGATCCGCTCCAAGGGTGAGGCTGGCACCGGCGACGTCTCCAACGCCACCATGAACATGCGCACGATCGGGGCCGAGATCCGCCGCTTGTCCTCGATGAGCGAGGACGAGCTGTATGTCGCGGCGAAGGAGCTCCAGGCGCCATACGACCTGGTCAAGGAGGTCGCACAGAACGGCAAGCTGCCCGTGGTGATGTTCGTTGCCGGCGGTATCGCGACCCCCTCCGATGCCGCGATGATGATGCAGCTCGGCGCCGAGGGCGTGTTCGTCGGCTCGGGGATCTTCAAGTCGGGCAACCCCGCCCAGCGCGCCGAGGCGATCGTCAAGGCGACCACGTTCTTCGACGACCCCGACGTGATCGCCAAGGTCTCGCGCGGTCTGGGTGAGGCGATGGTCGGCATCAACGCCAACGAGCTGGCCCAGCCTGACCGTCTGTCCCAGCGCGGCTGGTAGTCACCGACCCAGCCGCCAGGTTTCGGCCCGACTCCTCTCCGTTGCCGGTTTGTTTCACCATTGCCGGTCGATCTGCCGGCAATGGTGAAACAAACCGGCAACGAGTAGTCCAGAACATCCGTTACCTGGGGACCAGCGGGATCAGCTGCGGGAGAACGCGTCCCTGACGAGGTGCTTGACCGACGCCGGGTCGTGCAGATCCCGCCAGGTCAGCCGCACGACCTGGTAACCGAGCGATCGCAACGTGTCCTCGCGCCGCTTCTCGTCGACCAGCGCCTGTCGGCCGTCAGCGCCGCCGTACTTGACCAGGCCGTCGAACTCGACGATGGTGCGCTGGGCCCGGAACAAGAAGTCGACCCGCCCCACGAACCGCCCGCGCCTGTCACGGATCACCACCTGAGGCTCGACCTTCGGCAGGCCGAGTGACACAAGGAGCACCCGCGTCCACGACTCGCCCGGGGACTCGGTCAGCCCATCAGCCAGGTCGACCGCAGCCCGGGCGTCCGCTCTTCCCGGCCCCAGCCGGGCGACTCGCAGAGCTATCTCGAGATCTTTCTTGGTGACCTGACCGGAATACAGTGCCGCGTCGGCTGCAGCGACCCCAGCCGTGATGCCGGCTAGTGCCGCCGACTGGACGATGGCCATGGCGGGATGCACCACGCGGTCACCGTCATGCTGGCGCGCCACCGAAACGGGGAGCTCGGGGTGAACCCGGAGACCGGGCAGGCTCCTCGGCAGGCCGGGCCCCATCAGGGTGAGGTGCACCACGTCTGCCGCGATGTTCAGGAGCGGCAGGCCGAGGACCACCAGGGCTGAGACGTGGCTGATGGCGTGAGGTTGTCGATAGCCCCGGGATACAGCTCGTGCCGTCAGTGCATGTCGCGTCTCCGGACTGGCGCCGTTGAGCAGCCGGCCATCCACGAAGCATCCCGACCGGGCCCTGAACAGATCGCCGGTCGCCACGAGTCTGTGCAGGCTGACGTTGGTGTAGCCGCAAGAGTGCGCCTCGAGAGCCGTGACCAGGCCGCCCTGGGCGGAGAGACGCGCCACCAGCAGATCGTTCATACCCGCAGCCTCGGCCCCCAGGCGACCTGCCGTCGACAGGTCAGCTGAAGCCGGTGGATGGCGGGGCGACGATCCCACCCCTTGTGGAGAGGAAGGGGTCGGTCCACCCGGCCGGCGAGCGCGCGGGTTGGCTGGCGGTTCACCCGCCAGGAGCCGGTTTGTTGCATGGTTGCCGACCTTCAGACCGGCATTGATGAAGCAAACCGGCCAACGGGGGGCCAGTGGTCGCCAACAGGACCTGGCGCGTGGGAGTGAACCAGCGGCATACCCTTTGCGGGTGAGTCCATCTCCTGTCCGCATCGGTGTCCTGGCCATCCAGGGCGACGTGCGAGAGCACATCCACGCACTGTCGACCCTTCACGTCCAGGCCACAGGCATACGCCGCCCGCACGAGCTCGACGACGTCGACGCACTGGTGATTCCGGGCGGGGAGTCGACCACGATGGACAAGCTGGTCCGGGCGTTCGACCTGCAGGAGCCGCTGCGCAAACGCATCGCCGGCGGGATGCCCGTCTACGGGTCGTGCGCGGGCATGATCATGCTGGCCGACCGGATCGCCGACGCCCGGCCGGACCAGGAGACGCTGGGCGGGCTGGACATCACCGTGCGGCGCAACGCCTTCGGCCGTCAGGTCGACTCCTTCGAGGAAGACCTCCACATTCCGCGGATCGCCGCTTTGACGACTCCTCCACCCGGCCACCCCGCGACGTTCAGGGCCGTCTTCATCCGGGCTCCCTGGGTCGAGGACATGGGCGACGGCGTCGAGGTTCTGGCCACGGTGGAGGCGGGTCCGGCCGCGGGCAGGGTCGTCGCGATCCGGCAGGGCAACCTTCTGGCCACGTCTTTTCACCCCGAGGTGACGGGGGACCATCGCATCCACGACTACTTCACCCAGATGGTTCGCGCAGCCCTCCACTGAGCACCGAGGCGCCGGTCAGTAGGATCGGCCGGGATTTCGATGACAGTCTGGCAGGCGAGGGAGAAGTAATGAGCGGTCACTCCAAGTGGGCGACGACCAAGCACAAAAAGGGCGTCATCGACGCCAAACGCGGCAAGCTGTTCGCCAAGATGATCAAGAACATCGAGGTGGCCGCGCGCACCGGGGGCGGTGACATCGCCGGCAACCCGACGCTTTTCGATGCCATCCAGAGGGCCAAGAAGCTCAGTGTCCCGAACGACAACATCAACAACGCCGTCAAGCGTGGGAGCGGTGCCACGGCAGGCGGCGCCGACTGGCAGACCATCACCTACGAAGGCTATGCACCCAACGGTGTGGCAGTCCTGATCGAGTGCCTCACCGACAACCGCAACCGTGCGGCCGCCGAGGTGCGAACGGCCTTGGCTCGCAATGGTGGTCAGTTCGCGGACCCGGGGAGCGTCTCCTACATCTTCACCCGCAAGGGGGTCGTGCTCGTGCCCAAGGGCGACCTGAAGGAGGACGACCTCCTCGAGGTCGTCCTGGACTCTGGCGCCGAAGAGATCAACGACATCGGTGAGGCTTTCGAGATCGTGAGCGAGCCGACCGACTTTGTGGCCGTCCGTACTGCGCTCCAGGGCGCGGGTATCGACTACGACTCGGCCGAGGCATCGTTCATCCCCACGGTGGAGGTTGAGCTCGACCTCGACGGCGCACGCAAGATGTTCCGGGTCATCGAGGCTCTCGAGGACAGCGACGACGTCCAGAACGTCTGGGCCAACGGCGACGTGAGTGACGAGATCCTCGCCGCGCTCGAGGATGACGAAGAGGACTGAGCCCTCGCGCAGACCGAGTCGCCCCGGCATACCTCGATGGGCTCCGGCGCGTCGCCCGGCAGATCGGGAGCCACCCGATGTACGTTTATCCGAACAGGTGTTCGGGCGAGGTCAGGAGCTGTCAGCGTGCGTGTGTTGGGTGTCGACCCTGGTCTGACCCGATGCGGCCTCGGCGTCGTGGAGGGAGGTCTGGGCA
>DATCQG010000119.1:0-1851 GCA_036569625.1 Dermatophilaceae bacterium
GGGTTGACCTCAGGCGATCGACAAGGCGATGCCATCGAGAATGTCGTGTTCCGAGGTCACGACCTGGGTAACGCCGGCGTCACGCTGGAGGCGCTGGACGATCGTGCGCCATACAAGGGCACCGGCGCCGATCACGTCGACGCGACCCTCGTGCATGAACCCGAGCGCTGCCCTGTCCGCACGGGTCATCAATAGCAGAGACGTGCAGGCGTCGACGATCTGAGCCGCGGGCAGCTGCGAGAGGTGGATCTTCTCGGGGTCGTAGGTCGTGAGGCGAAGGGCGTGGGCAGTGATCGTTGTGACAGTCCCGGCCAGGCCCACCAGCGTCGAGATACCTTGGAAGTCAATGACTTCGGCAGCCTGGTCGATGGCCGCCTCAATATCTCTGGTCGCCGCCGCGATCTGCGAGGACGTGGGCGGATCAGCGAGCAGGTGACGTTCGGTCATCCGTACGCAGCCGACGTCGACAGAGCGCGCCTGCTCCACCTGCTCGGTCCCGCGGACGAACTCGCTGGAACCGCCCCCGATGTCCACCACGAGGTAGGGACCGGGGATGCCGGCGGCAACCAGGTCACCGGTTGCACCCCGGAACGACAGCGAGGCCTCCTCTTGCCCGCTGATGACCTCGGGCGCAACCCCGAAGGCTGCAAAAGCCTGACGCACCCCGTCCACGAAATCCTGTGCGTTGCTGGCATCGCGGGACGCCGAGGTTGCAACGAACCTGACCCGCTCGACAGCAAACTCCACACACTCAGAGGCGTATTCGCGGGCCATAGCCACGGTTCGGGCCATGGCATCTGGAGCGATGACTCCAGTTCTGTCCACGCCGTGGCCCAGTCGCACGATCTCCATCCGACGGGCGAGATCGGTCAACGACCCCGAGCTCTGGTCAACGTCAGCGACAAGAAGCCGGATCGAGTTCGTGCCGCAGTCGATCGCACCGACGCGGGTCATACGTCGCCTCGGGGAACACATGGACCGGCCGTCCACCAGTCACCCAGGGCCGCGAGGGCCTCATCGCCAAAGGGGTTGACGCCGGGGCCGACTGCCAGGGAATGACTGACCAGCACATGCAGACACTTGACCCGGGTGGGCATCCCACCTGCGGAGATACCCTCGATCTCGTCAACCTCGGCAAGCTCCAGGCGACGACGCAGATAGTCCTCGTGGGCCGACGCGTACGCGCTCGCCAGCACTGGGTCACTGCCCAGACGCTCGGTCATCTCCCGCATCATCCCGCTGGTCTCCAGCGTGCTGATCGCACCGGTCAGACGTGGGCAGGTCGCGTAGTAGGTCGTGGGAAACGGCGTGCCGTCCGGCAGCCGAGGCTCGGTGCGCAGCACGTCCGGGAGCCCACAGGGACAACGATGAGCCACCGCTGCGACGCCCCGGGGAACGCGACCAAGCTGGCTCTGCACCGCGGCGAGATCCGCGGGCTCGACGATGTCGCTGCGGCTGGCGTTGCTCACCAAACCCCGCCCGCCTGGTCGGGTCTGCTCATCGAGTCGGGCCGTTCACCCGGGCCGAGAGACTCATTTTGCCGATGAAGGGGTCACCGACGCCTGACCGTTGGCCGGCGCCACAGTGGCAGGCGTCCTGACCGAGGCATCGGCGATCACTATCGACTGCCACAGCTCGCCGTACCAGGGGCTCTTGGCGGTGGAAGCCCGCACCGGAGCCGCGATCTTCGGACCGCCGGTCTGGGCAGGTGCGGGCTCAGCGTCGATCACCGTGTAGGACGTCTCCCCCACCCGCACGAACTTGAGACGCTCGCGAGCCTGCTGCTCCACGTATGCAGGGTCGCTCCACTGCCGCTGTTCGCGCTGCAGCGCGGCCACGGTCCTGCCTTGT
>DATCQG010000120.1:0-6118 GCA_036569625.1 Dermatophilaceae bacterium
GCCGAGAACTCACCGAACACCAGGTGCTGCGCGCGGTCCCGGACCAGGCCGAACGCCGCAATGTCCCAGAAGGCGGTCGAGCCGCCGTTGCCCAGGATGATCTCGTAGCCCTCGGGAAGGCTGAACAGCTCGGAGAGTCCGTCACGGACCTGACCAACCAGGGTCCTGACCGGGGCCTGGCGATGAGACGTGCCCAGAACGGTGCGGCCGAGGGAGGCGAGGTGGTCGACCTGGGCGGGACGGACCTTGCTGGGCCCGCAGCCGAAACGGCCGTCCTGGGGCAGGAGCTCGGCGGGGATGGACAGGGTGGCGGTGTCAGTCACGCAAAATCACCTCGGGTGAGAGCGGCGGGTACAGAACCCGACCCGACTCCGTTGGCAGATCGCTTGGGCCGTCAGTCTGACAGCCCAAGCGCGGGGTCGGACAAGCGGGCCGTCCAATGGGATGCAGACCTCAGCCGGGCGGACCGATCAGAGAGCGTTGACCGAGGGGGCGGAGTCCCCCCAACCCGTCACATCCTCCGGTCCGCGCGGTCCTTCGCCGACGTAGCGGGCCGACGGGCGGATGAGCCGACCGGTGCGCTTCTGCTCGAGCACGTGGGCGGACCACCCGGCCGTGCGCGCGCAGGTGAACATCGGCGTGAACATCGCCGCGGGGACCTCGGCGAAGTCGAGCAGGACCGCGGCCCAGAACTCGACGTTGGTGGCGAGGACGCGGTCGGGGCGGCGGGCCCGGAGCTCCTCGAGCGCGGCCTTCTCCAATGCCGCCGCGACGGCGAACCGTGGGGCGCCCAGACGCTCGCAGGTGGCCCTCAGGACGCGCGCGCGAGGGTCCTCCGCGCGATACACGCGGTGGCCGAAGCCCATGAGGCGCTCGCCCTTGTCGAGCACCCCCTTGACGTATGCCGTCGCGTCGCCTGACCGCTCGACGCCCTCGATCATGTGCAGGACCCGTGATGGCGCTCCTCCGTGAAGCGGACCGCTGATGGCGCCGACGGCACCGGACAGACAGGCTGCGACGTCGGCTCCGGTTGAGGCGATGACGCGGGCGGTGAAGGTTGAGGCGTTCATGCCGTGCTCGGCCGCGGACACCCAGTAGGCGTCGATGGCCTCGATGTGACGGGGGTCGGGCTCGCCGCGCCAGCGGATCATGAACCGCTCGACGATGGTGTGCGCCTTGTCCACCTCGCGCTGGGGCACCATCGGGTGATCCTGGCCGCGGGCGGACTGGGCGACGAACGACAGGGCCAGGACCGAGGCGCGGGCGAGGTCGTCGCGGACCTGCTCGGCGTCGATGTCCAGCATCGGCCGGAGCCCCCAGACCGGGGCGAGCTGAGCCAGGGCGCTCTGGACGTCGACCCTGACGTCACCGGTATGGACCGGGAGCGGGAAGGGCTCGGCGGGCGGAAGACCGGGGTTGAACTTGTTGTCGACGAGCAGGCCCCAGACGTTGCCAAAGGACACCCGCCCGACGAGATCGTTGATATCGACGCCGCGGTAGCGCAGTGCGCCGCCCTCGCGGTCAGGTTCGGCAATCTCGGACTCGAAGGCGATGACGCCCTCAAGCCCTGGCCTGAGCTCGCTGTCGCTCACGGTTGGACCCTCTCCCGTGCCGGCGTCGATGCCGGGTCGCAAGTCATCGTGTATTGCGCGGTTGCGCGGTTGGGCCGGCCGGTCATGTCTTGCGGCGAATTGCCTTGAGAGGATTGGCTTTCGGGCGCAAGTCGATGGTCGGCCGGATGCGTTTGCCCAAGTCGTAGCCTTCGACGAGCTGGGTCAGCGGTGTGGTCACCGTCGGGTGGCTGGCGATCGGTTCGTCGCCGTTGAAAACAACCCACACCTGCAGGTCGCCCTCCCACACGGGCATCGTCGAGCCATCCATGAGCCCTTCGGCGTGGGTGAGCGCCTGCTTGCGAGCGGTGAGCCGGCTCAGCTGCTTCTGGGCGAACTCCCTGGCTGGCTCCTTGCCGTGCTTGATCGCCTCGTATGCCACCGGGCCGTACTTGACTCCCAGCTTGACGACGTTGGTCAGTGCCTTTGCCTTACCTGGCATGGTGCCCTCCCTCTCGCGGGTGAGTTCCTCCACCCTAATCTCGTGGCATGAGCGATGCGCTGCGCCGGGAGTATTCCGGCGAGGGTCTTTCCGAGTCCGAGCTGGCCGCCACCCCGTGGGAGCAGGCCCGGCGCTGGGTGGACGACGCCGTCTATCGATCGGTCGAGCGGGACGATGTGCCGGAGCCGCTCGCGATGTCCCTGGCCACGGTCGACGCAGCCGGACGTCCGGACGTCAGGGCCGTCCTCCTTCGCTTCCTCGACCCGGCCGGGCCCGGCTTCGTCACGAACCTCGAGTCGGCCAAAGGTATTCAGATTGCTGACAACCCGTCGGTCGCGGGGACGCTGGTCTGGGCGGGGATGTATCGCGCCATACGGTTCCGCGGGACAGCCCACCTACTCGACCGGAACGAGGTCGAACGCTACTTCAGGGAGCGCCCATGGGGCTCGCGGATCAGCGCGTGGGCATCCCGGCAGTCACGGGTGATCGAGGGCAGATCCGGTCTGGAGGAGGCCTACCAACGGTATGCCGCCCGGTGGCCTGACCTGGGCAGCTCCACCGATGTGCCCGTCCCCGACTTCTGGGGCGGCTACCGGATCATCTGCGACGAGGTGGAGTTCTGGGCCGGCAGGAACAACCGGCTGCACGACCGGCTCGCCTTCGTGCGCGTGGGCGATGGCCTGCTCGACGACGCCGCTGCCTGGCGGCTGGAACGGCGCCAGCCCTGACAGTCCTTGCACGGACACGGCCTTGAGCGTCCGTGGAGCGTGTGGCTGCACGTGTCCGAAGACGTCCCAGGTCTGGCGGGTGATGTGGGCCGTGTGGCTGCACGTGTCCGAAGACGTCCCAGGTCTGGCGGGTGATGTGGAGCGTGTGGCTGCACGTGTCCGAAGACGTCCCGGGCGCGGGAGCGGATCCGGGCATGGAACAGCCCGCGAGGTCTGGAGCACCAGGGTGCGATGGACGGGTCGCACATCCTCACGGGCTGCGGTGTCTGCATGGGATTGCGGTCACCACATCGTCCCTGTCCCCGATCGCCCCCTGAGAGGCAGTCAGCGACGGACTGGGCTAGCGCGCAGCCACCTCACGCGTCCGTTGGTTACTCACTAGGCGGACCACCTCCCTTCTCGTGTCCCTATACGGTAGGTCGGCGGATGAGCGCTCGCAACGGTTTTGTCGAGGTGGACACCTCCCTTAAGTCGAGGTGGACACCTCCCTCAAGAAGGTGCCAACCGAAGGTCAGACCGGGCGAACGCTCGAGGCATCCACGGAGATCCACACCGCATCGGCCCGCGCGAGCAGGCGGCCGTCGGCGGCATACAGGGCGGTTCCGCTGTAGTACTTGCGCCCGTCGTGCCCTCTTGGCCAGGCCATCACCACATGGGGTTTCCCAACCCGGGGCAGGTCGTGTACGGCCGCGGTCATCGTCCCGAGCACCATCTCGCGTCCGGCGATCCCGGACGCCCAGGCACCGGGGCAGTCGAGCGCCGCCCAGACCAGCTCGGGGGTGGACTCGCGCGGTGTCCAGGCTGCTGCCCGCAACGTCGAGTGCCCGGCCAGCAGGCCCGTGTGCAGGCACAGCGCATCGGAGGGGTCGCGGCCTGTTCCGCAGGTGAAGCAGGTGGGGAAGGGATGTGAACGCAGACCCTCGTATGCCGGCCCGGCCGCCTCTGCCTCGGCGTAGGTCACCGGCGCGCGGACCTCAGCGGCGTCCAGCGGCTCGGCAGCAAACGCCTGGGCCACGAGGGTCTGGCCGTCCCAGACCTCGACCGTGCCGTCGTCTCCGCGCGAGATCGCCATCTCGGTGTCCAGGGGCGGGGGCGTGCGCAGGCGGACGGTGACGGTGCCACCCTCCAGTGCCCCGTCGACGAGCTGTGCCAGGTGACCGCTGGTCCAGCCGCCGTTGCCCGACAACGGCGGGCCGCAGAACCGGGCAGGGACGACAAAGGATTCGCTCACGACATGGAACGCTAGTCCCTCGCGTCGCACAGGTCCGTGCGTAGCGATCAGTGAGAGGCTGTCTGTGTGACGGACTTGATTGACACCACCGAGATGTACCTCCGGACGATCTTCGAGCTCGAGGAGGAGGGCACCGTTCCCCTGCGGGCCCGCATCGTCGAGCGTCTGGGCCACTCGGGTCCCACCGTCTCCCAGACCGTGGCACGGATGGAGCGGGACGGGCTGCTCTCGGTGGCCGATGACCGGCACATCCAGCTGTCCGACGAGGGGCGTCGGCTGGCGACGCGGGTCATGCGCAAGCACCGACTGGCCGAGCGACTGCTGCTTGATGTTGTCGGGCTCGAGTGGGAGTACGTGCACGACGAGGCCTGTCGATGGGAGCACGTCATGAGCGAGCGGGTCGAACGCAAGATCCTGGCGCTGATCGGCGAGCACCGTGAGAGTCCCTACGGCAACCCCATCCCGGGGCTCGACGAGCTGGGGGAGCAACCGAACGAGAACTTCCGCCGGGGTGTCACCAGCCTCGTCGACCTGGCCGTCGAAGGGCCCAGGGTCGTGACCGTGCGCCGGATCGGCGAGCCGGCCCAGGTCGAGCCCGAGGCGCTGAACCTCCTGACCCATGCCGGCCTGATGCCGGGGCAACGCGCGCGCGTGCGCCGGGAGGGTGGCCGGATCGTCGTGGTGCGCGAAGGGGCCGAGGAAGCCGCCGGGATCTCGTTGCCGGACAATGTGGCAGCCCACGTGTTCGCCGACACCCCGCTCTGAGCCGGCGCGCAGCGGCTGTTTGTCCAGTTGTTGGGCTCGCCGTGATCGGAATGTGACATTCGGCCATCGTCTGTGTACGTTGGTGGCGCTTCACCTTCCCGGGTGAGGTACTTGATGCGGTTCGCCTAGTCCTGTCACCGCGTCGAGACTTTCAACATCCGCTTGGCAGGAGCGGGGGACCCACTTTTGGGGCGTCGAGAGACGCTCCTTGGGGTGAAGCCCTCTCGGTGGTGGTCGATCTCGGTCGACTCGCCGTACGTGATGGCCGGGTGATATCTCCCACCCGAACCCGACAGCTGACCTCGTAGGCGTTTGGAGAGGTTTACTCACTGTGTCGAACCACGTGTCGGGACGTCATCGCGTCCCCATTCGGCTGAACCCCGCTCTATCCCTTTCAGCAGCGATCTCGCGCTCCGCGAAGCCCGCAGCCAAGGCGTCCGCCGTGTTCGCCGTCTCCGGCGGCATGGTTGCCTCGTTCGCCCTCCCGGCGTCCGCGGCCACGTACACCACCCCCGTTGCCAAGCCCAAGGCACCCGCTGCGACCGTGGTCCTGCCGGCCGCAGCTCCGTCGGCCACGCAAGCGCCCTTGGCCTCGCCGTCCTTCGGGGACATCGGGTTCAGCGGTGTTGCCAAGCCCAAGGCGGTCGCGGCCCCCGAGCCGCTCTCGCGTGCGACCATCAGCGCCAGCCGCTCGGCAGCGCGCCTACCGGTGGCCCAGTCGGCCCCCTTGCCGGCGCCCCGCTCGGCCGGCCTGCTCGGCATAGCCGCCAGCCTGGCCGGCATCCCCTACAGTTACGGCGGCACTACTACCTCCGGCTTCGACTGCTCCGGCTACACGCAGTACGTCTTCGGCCAGGCCGGGATCAGCCTGCCCCGCACGGCCGAGGAGCAGCGTCAGGCCTCGACCCCCGTGTCCACCCCGCGGGTGGGCGACCTGGTGTTCTTCGGCTCCCCCGCCTACCACGTGGGCATCTACGCCGGCAACGGCATGATGTGGGACTCCCCGCACACCGGCATGTCGGTGGCCCTGCGCTCGATCTTCGCCGGCGCGACCTACGGCCAGCCCTGATCGGCGCTCGGCAACAGCTATCTCTGCGACATAAGCGGCATACCCGCCGTTCAGCCTCTGGCCCCTCACCGCTCCGGCGATGGGGGGCCAGATCGCTTGGTGAGCCGATCAAGGACACCGGCGGGCGTGTGGATAGTGCCCCCGGCAGGATTTGAACCTGCGACCTACCGCTTAGGAGGCGGTCGCTCTATCCCCTGAGCTACGAGGGCGGGGCGCGTCGCGAACCACGGAGAAACCCGACACGGCTGCCCATTCTGGCAGGGGGTTGGCGGG
>DATCQG010000121.1:0-9797 GCA_036569625.1 Dermatophilaceae bacterium
CGGAAACACCCTGATCCGGTTGGCTCTACCGGATGACCATGCGAGGTGCTTATGAAATCCACCGGAACCCCGATCTCGTCAAGCCGAGCCGTGATCGACCGCCTGCTGAAGGCGACGAACGACCACGACCTGGATGCCCTCATCGACTGTTTCGCCTCGGACTACGTCAACGAGACACCGGTCCACCCGCTGCGGGGCTTCACCGGGAGCGAGCAGGTCCGGCTCAACTGGAGGCAGATCTTTGCCGCCGTGCCCGACCTCCTGGCCGAGGTCACCAGTCGGGCCGAAGAGGGCAACACCACGTGGACCGAGTGGCAGATGAGCGGCACCCGTGGCGACGGCAGCGCCCACCTCATGCGCGGGGTCATCATCTTCACGACCCGAGATGACCAAATCACCGCGGCGCGGTTCTATCTCGAGCCCGTCGAGACGAGCAGCGGCGACATCAACGCGGCCGTTCATGCCCACATAACGGGCCAGTCATGATTCTCGTCGCTGGCGGCACCGGGCGACTCGGACGCTTGGTGGTCAAACAACTTGTCGACGAGGGCAGGTCTGTCCGGGTGCTGACCCGAAACCCTTCAACGGCAACAGATCTGGTCGACTCAGGGGTCGAGCTGATCACCGGCGACGTCCGCGATCCAAGTAGCCTCGGGGCGGCATTGTCCGGAGTGTCGACCATCGTGTCGGCGGTCCAGGGGCTGGCCGGCTCGGGCGGAGTGACGCCCGAGAGCGTCGACCGGGATGGGAACCGCAACCTGATCGACTCGGCCGCTTCTGCGGCCCCTCCGGTACACGTGGTCCTGGTCTCGATCGTCGGTGCGTCCCCGGACCACCCGATGGAGCTCTACCGGATGAAATGGGCCGCTGAGGAGCATCTTCGCGCAAGTGGACTGGCATGGACCATCGTGCGCGCCAACGCCTTCGTGGATATGTGGATCGAGCTCCTGCGTCAAAGCGCTGGCAAGTCCGGGCGGCCACAGGTGTTCGGGCGCGGCGACAACCCGATCAACTTCGTGTGGGTCCAGGACGTGGCCAACGCGGTCGTCCGGGCGGCGGCGGACCCCGAGCTGCGCGGCCGGGTGATCGAGGTGGGCGGACCGGGCAACCTCACACTCAACGAGCTGGCCCGCCTCGTCCAGGGGTCGATCGGCTCGACCGGGGCACTGCGCCATGTGCCGCGAACCGGGCTGCGGGCGATGGGGGCCATCGCCCGGCCGTTCAACCCGACGATGGCCAGGCTGGCGCGCAGCTCTCTCGCCATGGACACCTGCGACCTGACTTTCGATGCGGAGGCGAGCAGCCGCGCATACCCATGGTTGTCGTGCTCCCCGATCGGAGCGCACGGCGTGCTCACCACGCCCTGACCAGGACCGTTCATCACAGCACGGCCTCCCCCCGCAGGTCACCGGTATCTCACATGTGATCTATAGTCGCCGATATGAAGGACAACTACCTGGCGCGAATCGGCACCTTGATTCGGGAGGCGCGGCGTCACCAAGGACTGACCCAGAACAATCTTGCGGAGGCGTTGGGCACGAGCCAGAGCGCCGTAGCACGCATTGAACAAGGAAACCAAAATCTCAGCCTTGATATGCTCGCCCGCATCGGCGGGAGGCTGGACTCCGAGTTCGTCTCGCTCGGGCACTCTGGTCCCCAGCACCTGCGCATCGTCGGAGGGACCAAGCTGTCGGGGACGATCGACATCAAGACGAGCAAGAACGCCGCCGTCGCCCTGTTGTGCGCCTCGCTGCTGAACCATGGGCGAACCACATTGCGCAACCTGGCCCGCATCGAGGAGGTCAACCGTATCGTCGAGGTGCTGACCAGCATCGGTGTCAGAACCCGATGGCTCCCGGACAGCAACGACCTCGAGATCACTCCCCCGGCCCACCTCAACCTCTCCGCGATGGACCTCGAGGCGGCGCGCCGAACCCGCACCGTGATCATGTTTCTGGGCCCGTTGCTCCACGAGCTCGACGAGTTCCGCCTGCCCTACTCGGGGGGATGTGACCTCGGCAACCGCACGGTAGAGCCACACATGCAGGCCTTGCGAGCGTTCGGCCTCAACGTCACTGCCGTATCCGGCTTCTACGACGCCAAGGTCGACAGGTCCGTCAGCCCACAGGTGGCCATCATCCTGACCGAGCGCGGCGACACCGTCACCGAGAATGCGCTGATGGCCGCCGCTCGGCACGACGGGGTCACCGTCATCCGAAATGCCAGCCCCAACTACATGGTTCAGGACCTCTGCTTCTTCCTCGAGGCGCTCGGGGTGAACATCGAGGGAGTCGGGAGCACCACGCTGACCATCCATGGCCGGCGCGACATCAACGTCGACGTCGAGTTCTCACCCTCGGAAGACCCGATCGAGGCGATGAGTCTGCTCGCGGCGGCAGTCGTCACCCAGTCCGTCATCACCATCCGCAGGGTGCCCATCGAGTTCCTCGAGATAGAGCTCGCACTGCTCGAAGGCATGGGCATGGAGTACCGGAAGACCGCCGAGTACCACTCCGCGAACGGACTCACCCGCCTGGTCGACCTGACCACCATCCCCGGCCCCCTGACAGCGCCTATCGACAAGATCCACCCGATGCCGTTCCCCGGTCTGAACATCGACAACCTGCCGTTCTTCGCCATCATCGCGGCGACCGCAACTGGCACGACGATGATCCACGACTGGGTCTATGACAACCGCGCGATCTATCTCACCGAGCTCACCAAGCTCGGGGCCAAGGTCCAGCTGCTCGACCCGCATCGGGTCCTGATCGAGGGACCAACCCGCTGGCGCGCCTCCGAGGTGATCTGCCCGCCCGCGCTTCGCCCTGCCGTGGTCATGCTCCTGGCGATGCTCGCCGCTCCGGGCACGTCGGTCCTGCGGAACGTCTACGTCATCAACCGCGGCTACGAGGACCTGGCTCAGCGGCTCAATGCGCTCGGGGCAACTGTCGAGACGTTCCGCGACATCTGAGCAGACTGCCCCAACGCTGCGGATGATCGAGCCCTGTCAGGCGTCCCGTCTGATCTCGTTGCCGAGCGAGGTCGCGATCGCGTCCGGGGTCAGTCCGATCTGCTCCAACACCTCGCCACGCGACGCGTGGCGCAAGAACTCCTTGGGTATGCCGTAACAGTGCACCGGCGCGCTGTGCCCGGCCTGGCGCATGGCCAAGGTCACCGCCGATCCGATCCCGCCCGACACCAGATTGTCCTCGATGACCGCGACAGCCGTGGCGTCGCTGACCGCGCTGAGCAGGTCGGGGCTGACCGGCAGCACCCACCGGGGATCCACGACCCGAACTGAAAGTCCTTGTGCCTCAAGCTTTTCGGCCACGCCGACCGAGGTTGCTGCCATCGAGCCGACACCGACAATCAGCAGGTCCACGGCGCCTTTGCTGGTCTCGTGCAACACGTCCAGACTTCCGAGGTGACGGACTCGATCGATGGGGTGGGCGACGACACCCTTGGGAAAGCGCAACACCGTGGGACCGTCCGAGACATCAAGCGCCTCGCGCAGCAGTCGCCGCACCTGGGCGCCGTCGCGAGGGGCGGCAAGGCGCAGACCGGGCACCACGGCGCTGATCGTCATGTCCCACATCCCGTTGTGGGACGGGCCATCGGTGCCCGTTACGCCAGCGCGGTCGAGCACGACGGTGACGCCCGCCTTGTGCAGGCCGGCGTCCATCAGAAGCTGGTCGAAGGCCCGGTTGAGGAAGGTGGCATAGACGGCCACCACCGGATGCAGACCCGCGAAGGCGAGCCCGGATGCCATAGTCAGCGCGTGCTGTTCGGCGATCCCCACGTCAAAGACCCTGTCCGGGAAACGCTCCGCGAACTTGTCGAGGCCGACCGGGATCATCATCGCGGCGGTCACAGCCACGACGTCCGGGCGTTCGGCGCCGATCTCGCACATCTCGTCACTGAACTCATCGGTCCAGATGCGGCCACCCTCTGCGAAGGCCAGGCCCGTCTCGGGGTTGATGACACCCACAGCGTGGAACCGGTCGGCCTCGTCCTCGCGCGCTGGCGCGTACCCACGCCCCTTCTGGGTGATCACGTGAACCAGCACGGGGCCGCCGAACGCC
Source organism: Dermatophilaceae bacterium (assembly GCA_036569625.1). Classification (GTDB taxonomy): domain Bacteria; phylum Actinomycetota; class Actinomycetes; order Actinomycetales; family Dermatophilaceae; genus UBA4719. Next base: position 4,083 of record DATCQG010000121.1, read on the forward strand.
CTGGCCCGGCGCAGTGCCGACTCGACTGCCGCCTCGTCGTGCCCGTCGATCGGGCCGAGATACTTCAGCCCCAGGTCCTCGAACATGCCTTGCGGCGCGACGATGTCCTTCAGACCCTTCTTCATCCCGTGCAGCGTCTCGTACATGGCGGACCCCACGACCGGAGTACGGGCCAGGGTGCTCTTTCCCCACTCCAGGAAGCGCTCGTAGCCGCGTGTCATTCGCAGGGTCGCGAGATGGTCCGCAAGGCCGCCGGTCGTTGCGGCATAGGAGCGCTCGTTGTCGTTGACCACGATAACCAACGGAAGGTCCTTGTCAGCCGAGATGTTGTTGATCGCTTCCCAGGCCATGCCTCCGGTCAGAGCCCCATCACCAATGACCGCAACGGTGTAGCGGTCGAGCCGGCCCTGCAGGCGGCGGGCCTTGGCGATGCCGTCGGCCCAGGACAACGCCGTGGACGCATGAGAGTTCTCGACGATGTCGTGCTCCGACTCGGCCCGGCTCGGGTAGCCCGAAAGACCGCCCTTCTTTCGCAGGTTGACGAAGTCGTCCCGGCGGCCGGTGAGCAGCTTGTGGACGTAGGCCTGATGCCCTGTGTCGAACACGATCGAGTCCTGCGGCGAGTCAAAGACCCGATGCAGGGCGATGGTCAGCTCGACCACGCCGAGGTTGGGTCCCAGGTGACCGCCCGTCTTGGAGACCGAGTCAACAAGGAAATCGCGGATCTCCTTCGCCAGCAACGGCATCTGTGCTGCGGTCAGAGCCTTGAGGTCCGCAGGCCCATTGATCGAATCCAGAAGTTGCACGCGCTCGGGCGTCCTTTCACGATTGCTCAGGCTTCCCACTCACTCGGACCTTCGATTCTAGACGCGTGTCAGATCCGGACATGCTTCAGCGCAGTCGACGAGATGACGCAAGCCCCCTCTGCAGCACACGTCTATCGTGAGGGCCGCGTGCGAAGAGCACGAGCTACCACGAGGACGCCGATGATCGCCACGACGGGGCCGATGATGGCCCAGAGCGTCTTGCCCGACATCAGCGCGCTGCCCTTGATGACGCCCAGCCCCTGCAGGCCAAAGATCACACCCATCACGACCAGCAGGACCCCCAGGCCGGCTTGCAGGCTCTTGTTCATGGCTCCGACGCTACAGGACATCCTGGCCAACTACAGGCGAGAAACATAGCGCCTCCCCTGCAGCGCGGCATACAGGAGCTGGGCACCGCGTGCGGACGCCCGAAGTCGCAAACCCTCTGCCTCGAGATCTGACTGGATCTCTGCAAGGGCCTCGATGCTCACGACATCGCCGAGGTCGATGCGGACCTCACGATAGGCCTGGCGCATCGCCTCGAGCTGAGCATCGATGTGCCGAACCGCCACCCAGGCCAGGGCGACCGGGTTCTTTCGCCACCCGGCATACCCGCGGTAGTCGGACGGGCAGTGGTCGAGCAGCCAGGCAACGGCTGGCGCCTGCCAGCCCGGAGAGTCCGGAGGCGGCACCGAGGACGGCCAGCCGGGAGGAGTACGCGCCGAAGAGCTCACTCCCCCAGTCTGTCAACGTGGACCGACAGCCGCCCACGTTGGCGATGGCTGAGAGGTCTTGGTCGTCCACCCAACCCAAACCTCACAGTCATGGCCAACGCCCAACGGCCCGGGTCCCAGCCAGGATCTGGCGGAGACTCGAGCCGTTCGGGCGTTCGTCGTGCGCTGGGGTCGCTGGGTCAGCTCTTGACGAGTGAACGCAGAACGTACTGGAGGATGCCGTCGTGGCGGTAGTAGTCAGCCTCGGCGGGGGTGTCGATCCGCAGGACGGCGTCGAACTCGACGACGGTCCCGGCCGCGGCGGTCGCCTTGACGTGCAACGTCTTCGGCGTCGTCCCTCCGTTGAGTGCCGTCACGCCCGAGATGTCGAACGTCTCTGTGCCATCCAGCCCCAGGGAGGCGGCGTTCTGACCGGCCGCGTACTGCAGCGGGAGCACACCCATGCCGATCAGGTTGGACCGGTGGATGCGCTCGTAAGACTCGGCGATGACCGCCTTGACACCCAGCAGACGGGTGCCTTTGGCGGCCCAGTCACGTGAGGATCCTGAGCCGTACTCCTTGCCGGCAAGGACAACCAGCGGAATGTTCGCCGCCGCATAGTTCTGGGCAGCGTCGTAGATGGTTGACTGCGCGCCACCAGCGGTGAAGTCCCGGGTGAAACCGCCCTGGACGTCGTCCAGCAGCTGGTTGCGCAGCCGGATGTTGGCGAACGTGCCGCGGATCATCACCTCGTGGTTGCCACGACGGGAGCCATAGGAGTTGAAGTCCTTGCGGTCCACACCATGGGCTGCGAGGTAGACACCTGCCGGGCTGTCCGCCTTGAACTGGCCGGCGGGGCTGATGTGGTCGGTCGTGACCGAGTCGCCGAGCTTGGCCAGGACTCGCGCACCGCTGACGTCGGCAACAGGACTCGGCTCACGCTGCATGCCCTCGAAGTAGGGGGGCTTGCGCACGTAGGTCGACTCCGGCGCCCAGTCGAAGATCTTGCCCTCGGGAGTTGGCAGCGAGCGCCAACGCTCATCACCGGCGAAGACGTCGGCATAGTCTGTGGTGAACATCTCCTTGGTGATCGAGGACTCGACTACCCGTGCGACGTCGGCAGCATCCGGCCAGATCTCGCGCAGGAAGACGTCGACGCCTTCCGGGTCGGTGCCGATCGGCTCTGTATCCGGGTTCCAGTCCATCGTGCCGGCAAGCGCATAGGCCACGACCAGCGGCGGTGACGCAAGGTAGTTCATCTTGATGTCGGGGTTGATCCGGCCCTCGAAGTTGCGGTTGCCCGACAAGACGGAGACGACGCTGAGGTCGTGCTCCTGCACGACCGCTGAGACCTCGTCGGCCAGCGGGCCCGAGTTCCCGATACAGGTGGTACAGCCGTAGCCGACCAGGTGGAAGCCGAGCTTCTCCAGGTAGGGCCAGAGACCTGCCCTTTCGTAGTAGTCGGTAACCACCTTGGAGCCGGGTGCCATCGAGGTCTTGACCCAGGGCTTGGCGCTCAGGCCGCGCTCGACGGCGTTCTTTGCCAGCATCGCCGCCGCCACCATGACGGAGGGGTTGGACGTGTTGGTGCACGAGGTGATCGACGCGATGGCGACGTGGCCGTGGTCCATCTCTGTCCGGGTCCCGTCGGCCAGGGTGAGGGGGACCCTGTTGGTGGCCCGGGCTGACTTGGCCACCGCGGTCGAACCGTGGGGGTGGTCGGCTGCACGGGCCGCCTCGGTCTGGCCGTTGGGGTGGTACTCGGGGGCGTCACTGGCCGGGAACGACTCCTTGCCGGCCTCGTCCACGACGCTGTTGTGGTCCTCGTCGTCGGCGTCGACGTAGTTCACCAGCGCCGTGTGGAAGGACTCCTTGGCGTTGGAGAGGGAGATCCGGTCCTGCGGACGCTTCGGTCCGGCGATCGACGGGACGACCGTCGACAGGTCGAGCTCGAGGTACTCGGAGTAGACCGGCTCGACCGACGGGTCGTGCCAGAGCCCTTGCTCCTTGCTGTAGGCCTCGATCAGTGCGACCTGCGCCTCGCTGCGACCGGTGAGCCGGAGGTACTCGCAGGTGACCGCGTCGATGGGGAACATTGCTGCGGTGGAGCCGAACTCCGGGCTCATGTTGCCGATCGTCGCGCGGTTTGCCAGCGGCACCGCGGAGACTCCCTGCCCGTAGAACTCCACGAACTTGCCGACGACACCGTGGGCGCGCAGCATCTCGGTGATGGTCAAGACGACGTCTGTTGCCGTTGCGCCAGAAGGGATCTCGCCGCTCAGCTTGAAGCCGACGACCCGCGGGATGAGCATCGAGACCGGCTGGCCGAGCATCGCAGCCTCAGCCTCGATGCCGCCGACGCCCCAGCCCAGGACGCCCAGACCGTTGACCATGGTGGTGTGCGAGTCGGTGCCGACGCAGGTGTCGGGGTAGGCCATGCCGTCGCGGTCGAAGACGACACGGGCGAGGTGCTCGATGTTGACCTGGTGGACGATCCCGGTGCCGGGTGGCACGACCTTGAAGTCGTTGAACGCGGTCTGGCCCCACCGCAGGAACTGGTAGCGCTCCCCGTTGCGCTGGTACTCCAGCTCGACATTGCGCTCGAAGGCGTCGGCACGGCCGGCGACATCCGCGATCACCGAGTGGTCGATGACCATCTCTGCGGGTGCGAGCGGGTTGATCCGGCTCGCGTCCCCACCGAGCTCGACGAAGGCCTCGCGCATGGTGGCTAGGTCGACGATGCATGGGACTCCGGTGAAGTCCTGCATGATCACGCGGGCCGGGGTGAACTGGATCTCGATATCGGGCACCGCGGTGGGATCCCAGCCGGCGAGCGCGCGGATATGGCCTTCGGTGATGTTGGCGCCGTCCTCGGTCCGCAGGAGGTTCTCCAGGAGGACCTTCAGGCAGAAGGGCAGCTTCTCGCTGCCGTCCACCGCCGAAAGACGAAAGACGTCGTATGACGCGTCCCCGACCTCCAGAGTGCCCTTCGCACCAAAACTGTTCATGCTCTGCTGACTCATGGCGGTTCCTTCCACAAATGTATCTTGACGTCAAGATATTTAACCACACGCGCCCGCGACACTCAGGGCGGACGGGGGCTCAGGTGTGATCCTGCACCAGTGCCGCTCGCAGACCAAGCGGGAGGCGAGCTTTCTTCCGGCCGTCGATCTCGACACAGACGTAGGTGATCGCCACCTGGGCGCACAGGGTTGGCTCCCCACCGGTCTGACTGGCGCCCGGGACCCGCTCGATGTCATAGCGCAGGCGGAATGACGTGGTCCCCACGTGGTCCACCCGCACCGCAACCTCTGCCTGCTGGAATGCCTGGAGGCTGTCGAGCCACTCGAGCTCAGCCTTGCGCAGCACGGCGTCGTACCCCTGCGCGCGCAACGCCTTGTAGCCGTAGCCGATCGACTCCATGAAGGCGCTCATCGCCTCGTCGCACCAACCGAGGTACCACATGTTGAAGACAACGCCCAGGGAGTCGACCTCGAAGAAGCGAACATCGAGGGGGTGCCGAAACTCGTTTTCGCTGTTCATGGCTGCTCGTGCCTGCGAATCGTGGTTGGCGGTCATGTGACGGGTTCGAGAACGGCGATGCACTCCACATGGTGGGTGTTCGGAAAGGCATCAAAGGCTCGCAGGGACCGTATTCCGTAGCCCGCCTCACGTGCGTAGGCGACGTCGCGCGCCAGCGCCGCAGGGTCGCAGGCAACGTAGGCGATGGCCCGGGGCGTCAGAGCCGCGATCTCCTTGATCACCGATTTCCCCGCTCCGGTGCGAGGCGGGTCGAGAACGACAAGGTCGGAATGAATACCTTGTCGCACCAACGGCTTCAAGACACGATCGACCTTGCCGCGGCGAAGCTCGATCTCTGGGTGTGCCCGCAGGTTTGCCTTGGCGTCGCCAAAAGCGCGCGCGTCCGACTCGACGGCCAGGACGGCTCCGGTGGGCCCAACGGCGTCCGCGAGGGCCAGCGCGAAGAGGCCGACGCCTGCGTAGAGGTCGGTCGCGCGCTCCCCCGGCTTCGGGGCCAGCTCACTGATGACGTGAGCAACGAATGTCGCCGCCGCTCCGGGGTGAACCTGCCAGAAACCGCGTGCAGAGAGCCGGAACTCGCCGGACCAGTCCCCCGCGTCGACCCGCTCGGTGACGTACTGCACGGCCGAGCTCCTCTGCGGCAGGGGCACGGC
>DATCQG010000122.1:0-6038 GCA_036569625.1 Dermatophilaceae bacterium
GACGTCAACACACGGCTGGGCGATTACGTACGTCATGTTCGTCTCCTGGTCTGGATCGTTCGGGGGCCGGTCAGTCGAAAGCTCGGTCCTGGGGGCCGACGCGCGGGCGAGGCCCAGGCTGAAGGGTCATCGGTGGGCCCCGTCCCAGCGGCCGCGACGTCGATGGCACCTACCTTTAACACAAAAGCTAGTGTATTAAATAGTAGATGCGAGAACAAGGTTCTTGAGTAGCGAGTACGTGACCACGAGATGACGGAGGCACAGCATGGCGGTATGGCCGGATTGGCGCAGCACAGTTACCTTCTCGGAGGACGGGCCGGGGGTGACCCTGCTGCACGAGTCGCCGGAGTTGAAAGTGGTTCTCGTAGGCCTGGGCGTTGGGCAGGCCCTGCCGGTTCATCCGGGGCCCTCGGCGTCGTTCCACTTCCTGGATGGTGAGGGTGTCATGGTTGTCGGTACGGAGGAGGTCGCGGTGGTGGCGGGGGCGACGGTGGTCGTCCCGACCGGCGTCTCGCGAGGGGTCCGGGCGACGTCCAGGCTGGTGTTCCTCGGAAGCCTTGGCGACCCGGCCTCCGAGAACGGACCGCACTGACGAGCGCCGAGTATGGCGGCGCAGTGCGCCCGCACCTCGGGGGGTTGATACCGGGCTGCGGACCAGGGCGGCGGACGACATCTTATGGGTCCGGGTGCACGCCGACGAGGCCGACGCCCCCGGTCGCCCAGCCGCAAATGAGGTATCAGGACCGACCGAACGAAGGAGAGTGTGGTCATGCGGGTCGACTATCGAGTGCAGTTCCCCGAGGGTGTTGCCGCGTTGGTGAAGCTGGAGGAGGCGCTGCGCCAGAGCCCGCTCGAGCCGGCGCTGCTGGAGCTCGTCCGCGTCCGCGCGTCGCAGATCAACGGCTGTGCCTACTGCCTGGCGATGCACACCCGTGACGCCAGGGCTCGCGGTGAGGATCAGGTGCGGCTGGACACCGTCGCGGCATGGCGCGAGACCCCGTTCTTCACCGAGCGTGAGCGGGCCGCCTTGGCTTGGTGTGAGTCCCTGACCGACCTGGCCCACGCGGGGGCATCGGAGCAGGACTACGCGAGGGTCGAGGCCGTCTTCTCGCCGCAGGACGTGGTGGCGCTCACGTTTGCGGTGGTGGCGATCAACAGCTGGAACCGCCTCGCCGTCGGACTGGGTGCCGAGGTCACGAGCCTGGACGGCATCGAGGCACCCTTGACTGCTGTGGCTGCGCGGGACAGCGTTGGCGCAAAAGGAGATCAGTGATGGCTGAGCGCATGTACCCGGCGGCGACACCCGAGATCGCCGCTCGACGCAGACAACTTGCTCCGGAGATCAACGAGGCCTTCGAGAACTTCAGCCGCGCCGTCTTCGCCGAGGGGGCACTGCCGGAGAAGACCAAGCAGCTGATCGCTGTGGCGGTGGCGCACGTGACCCAGTGCCCGTACTGCATCACGGGACACACCAAGCTCGCCCGCCGCAAAGGAGCAAGCCCCGAGGAGATCATGGAGGCGATCTGGGTCGCCTCCGAGATGCGGGCCGGGGGCGCGTACGCCCACTCCACATTGGCCCTGCACGCCATGGGCGAAGTAACACCCGAACCGACATGACCACGAACAGCTTCGGCGATTGAGATCGCTGAAAGCGCCATCATCGCGAGGCTGGAACGGGTGCTCGACGGCACCCGAGGTGCGTAGGTATGCCTGGGCAAAACGATGTGCCGCAGGGCCGACTGACGCGCGCCTTCTTTGCCCGGCCAGTTCTGGAGGTGGCACCCGAGCTTCTGGGGTGCACCGTCTCGCACGCGGGTGTCACGGTCCGTCTCACCGAGGTGGAGGCGTATGACGGGTCGAACGACCCCGGGTCCCATGCCTTCAGAGGGCCCACCCCGCGCACCCGGGTGATGTTCGGCGAGCCGGGGGGACTGTACGTCTACTTCACGTATGGGATGCATTGGTGCGCGAACCTGGTCTGCGGTTCGGTAGGCGTCGCCAACGGGGTGCTCATGCGGGCCGGGGAAGTGGTCGACGGGCTCGAGCTGGCCGGTTCGCGTAGAAATGGCGTCCGCGACCGGGATCTGGCCAGAGGCCCTGCGCGCCTGGCCAAGACGCTGGCGCTCGGGCGCGACCAGAACGGTATCGACACGCCCTCGACGGGCAGCGCCTTCGTAGTGCGGGCGCCGAGCCGTGATCCATCGACGGGCTCGTCCGGCGCCGTCGTGCGGACCGGCCCACGCGTGGGAGTGAGTGGTCACGGTGGTGATGCTGCGGCATACCCCTGGCGCTTCTGGCTCGAGGGGAGGCGACGGTCTCGGCGTACCGGCCCGGCACGGTCAGACGGCCGAAACCGGCTGCCCGGTCCACGGGCCGGTAGGGCAAGCGGTGCCGCGACCGTCTGGACCAGTGAAAGGATGAGCCATCTTGAGTGACATCCTCGAGGATCTGAGGTGGCATTGGCTTGTGACGCAGACGACCGGCGAGTTGGCGCTTCGCCAGTCACATGCAGACGGGTCCGTCACCTTTGCTGCGGTTTCGATCCGACCGCGCCGAACAGGTAGTCGCGTGGAGACATTTTCGCCCAGGACACCACGGCCGCCTCTGGCGCCAGACCCGCAGCCGTCCCCCACGCACCGTATGTATGCCGTGCGCCTGCCTGAGGCTTGTCCACGTATGGTCGTGATCGTGAAGCGTTGTGCGACCGCCATGCCGCCGCGGGCAGGTCATCTCGGTGACGCCCTCAGGCCGCGACCGGAGGAAACATGAGCAGCTCACGGCAGGCCCGCGCGCAGCCGGTCGCACCGGCGCCGGTCAGCCCACCGCCGGGCCGGCGCAGGATCCCACTGGCCAGCACCTGCGCCCTACCTCATCGCTGTCCCAGACCCGTGCGGATGCAGGTGCTGGGAGCAGTCCCCTTCTTCGCGGGCCTGTCCCAACAACAGCTCGAGGGCATCGACAAGCGCATGGTCTCCCTTTCCTGGGCTGCGGGAGACCCGCTGTTCACCGCGGGTGAGTCGGCCGACCACCTCTACGTCCTGGCCGCAGGCCAGGCCAAGCTCTCCCAGCCCACGCCCAGCGGGCAGGAAGTCGTCGTCGACCTGCTCACCCCCGGGGACCTCTTCGGGGCGCTGAGCATCCTGGGTCAGCCGGTCTACCCCGAGACCGCGTGGGCGCTGACCACCACCTGCGCGCTGAGGATCGACGCACACTCCTTCCGCGAGATCCTCGCCGAGCACCCTCAGGTGGCGCTGCGGGTGCTCGACGACGTTGCCGGCCGGCTCGCCCAAGCCCGCTCCGATGTCGGCCAGCAATCCACGAGTACCGTCGCCCAACGCGTGGCGACCACGCTGCTGCGCCTGGCCGACAAGCTCGGTCAGGAGCGTTCCGGCAACCGCGGCACCCTGCTCCAGCTGCCCCTGTCCCGGGCCGACCTCGCGGGCATGGTCGGCTCCACGGAGGAGTCGGTATCCCGGGTAATGAGCCGGCTGCGCAAGGAGGGCATCATCGACTCCGGGCGGCGCTGGACCGCGGTGCTCGACCGCGATCGCCTCTCTGCCACCGCCGAGGTGGACGGCTGAGAACCACGACGGGTCATCGAGAGTCGATCTGCTGTTGTGGCGGGCCGGGTCCGTGCCAGAGCCTGTGTTGCGGTTGATTGACGCAGATCATGGTTCCCCTGTCGCGGCCTGCTTAACGTCGTAAATGCCACCCCATGAGGGGTGATACACGACCTGAAGGGACAAGAACCATGAGCACCACCACTGCCACCACCACCCACACGATCCTGCGCGCCGAGGGCTTCTCCTGCCCGTCCTGCGTGGCGAAGATCGAGAAGCAGGTCGGGTGCCTTGACGGCGTGGCCACCGTGAAGGTGCACTTCGCCTCCGCCCGCATCGAGATCGACCACGACCCGGCCCTGGTCAGCGTCGACGAGCTGGTCGCGGCGGTCGCCAAGGCCGGCTACACCGCCCGCCCGGCCGCCTTCTGACGGTCCACTGATGGGGCGCACGACATGCGCCATCGCCTAGGTCTCCTGACCTCAGCGGTGGCGCATGTTTCGTATGTCTGCCACCCCTCCCGCCCGGTAGGCCGCCGCCGCCCGGCGCGGGCCGGCACCGTCAGAACCGCCCTCCGGGAGCCTCTCCAGGCGGTCAGCGGCAGTGTCGTCGCAAGGCTTCTAAGACTGTCGTGCCGTTGATTGACGCGTGTCATGGTCGGGATCGTGCGGCCCTCGTAGCGTCCATATCGGTACCTCGCCAGTGGGGTTGAGGAACGTTCAGGAAGGAATAAGAGAAATGGGCAAACTGCACAGGTGGGGGAACGCTCGGTGGACGATCCCGATGATCTCCGGGTTGTTGATCGTCGCCTCATTCGTCGTGGCCAGGGTGTTCGGCTCGGACGAGGTGGGCAACAGCTTCATGGTGGCCGCGGCGGCGGTGGCCGGTGCCCCGATCGTGATCAAGGCTGCCCGTGCGCTGACGTCGAGGGTGATCGGCATCGACCTGCTGGTCAGTGTGGCCACGATCGGCGCTCTGATCATCGGTCAGTACTGGGAGGCTGCCGCGGTCACGTTCCTGTTCGGGATCGGCCACGCCCTGGAGGCGGCCACATTGAACAAGACCCGGTCGGCGCTGGCTGAGCTGGTTGCGAGCTCCCCGGATGTTGCGGTGGTCATCCGCGAGGGCGAGCAGGTCGAGGTCCCCGCGGCCGGCGTCGTCATGGGTGAGACGGTGCTGGTCAAGAACGGGGCCAAGGTTCCCGTCGACGGCGAGGTCATTGCCGGCGCCGGCGGGCTGGACGAGGCCTCCATCACGGGCGAGTCGATCCCGGTGGAGAAGAGCACGGGGGACAAGGTCTTCGCCGGCACCGTCTCCAGGGGCGGGTTCCTGCAGATCAAGGCCACCGGCGTCGGGGCGGACACGACCCTGGCCAGGATCATCCACCGCGTGGAGGAGGCCCAGGACGCCAAGGCCAGCACCCAGCAGTTCATGGACCGGTTCTCCGGTTGGTACACCCCGGCCATCATGGTCCTGGCCCTGGTCGTCGGCCTGATCAGCGGCGACGTGGTTCTCGCGCTGACCCTGCTGGTCATCGGCTGCCCCGGGGCGCTGGTCATCTCCATCCCGGTCTCGATCGTGGCCGGCATCGGCCGGGCCGCCAAGGACGGCATCCTGATCAAGGGTGGGGAGTTCCTGGAGACCTCGGCGAAGATCACCGTCGTCGCGGTGGACAAGACCGGCACCCTGACCACGGGCCGCCCGCAGCTGACCGACGTCGTCGTGCTCGACCCGAGGATGGACCGGGCTCAGGTCCTCACCTGGGCCGCCCGGGCCGAGGCCGGCTCCGAGCACCCGCTGGCCCGTCCGATCCTGGCCGCCGCCGCCGAACAGAATCTGCCTATTGCGGGGCTTCCCGAGCACACCGAGCCCGTCCCCGGCAAGGGTATTGCTGCCACCGCCGCCGGCCGCCGGGTCCTGGTCGGCAACCTGGCCCTGCTCGAGCAGTACGGCGTCGCCGACACCGTGGGCGCCGCGGGCGCCGCCGAGGAGCTCGCATCGGCCGGGCGTACCCCGATGATCGTGGCCGTCGATGACACGGTTGCGGGCGTGGTCGCCGTGGCGGACGAGGTGCGCGGGGACGCCGCCCAGATGGTCGCCGAACTGCACCGGGCCGGGGTGAGGAAGGTTGTCATGCTGACCGGCGACGCCCCGCTGGTCGCGAAGGCCATCGGCGAGGCCACCGGGGTCGACGAGGTCCACGCCGGGTTGCTCCCCGAGGACAAGCTCGTGGTTGTTCAGGAGCTCCAGCGACAGGGCCACACCGTGGCGATGGTCGGTGACGGAGTCAACGACGCCCCCGCCCTGGCCACCGCCAACATCGGCGTGGCGATGGGCGCAGCCGGGTCGGCCGTGGCCGTGGAGACCGCAGACATCGCCCTGATGGGAGACAACCTGCTCAAGCTCCCCGAGGCCATCTCCCTGGCCAGACGCACGGTGGCCAACATGCGCCAGAACATCGCCATCGCCCTGACCACC
>DATCQG010000123.1:0-4036 GCA_036569625.1 Dermatophilaceae bacterium
GCCCACTAGTGGGCCGGTCCGAAACAACGTCTCATACAACGGTAACGGCCGAAGCTGATCAACCAGATTCCGCCACAGTCAGACTGCCAGCTCCAAAACAGCATCACTCACAAGAGAACATGCTTCGACTCGGCGATGGAGCAGCGGGTCACTTCCATCAGTCTGGGCGTCGCGGATGTGAAGCGCTCTCGGGCGTTCTATGAGCGGTTGGGGTGGCAGGGTCAAGAGGTCGAAGGGACCGTCTTGTTTCGCGTAGGCGCCATTGCGCTGGTCCTCTGGGGTCGTGACAAACTCGCGCTCGACTGCGGTCTCTTCGACGAGCAGGCGGGTGGATTCAGTGGCGTCGTCCTCGCGCACAACGTGCGTTCCGAAGCAGAGGTCGAGGACATCATCACTTCGGCGGAGCGCGCCGGCGCCACGGTGACCCGGCCGGCATCCCGCACCCCGTGCGGCGGCTATGCCGCGTTCTTCACTGACCCCGACGGCCACGCCTGGGAGGTCGCCCACAACCCTGCATTCCCGCTTGCCGAAGAGAGCTCGATCACCGTCCCGGACTTCAGCAACTCATAGTCATCCCCGTTTCCGGGCCAGCTGTGCCGGGTCGGACAAGTCGAAGGTACGCGTCTCACGACGCCGACCGTGACTGAGAAGAAGCGATCAATCCTCTTCCAGAGGTCGATAGATCACGCATAGTTCCGGCCGACGGCGCCCTCCGCGCTTGTGACGCGACTGCGCCGCGCGCCCGTTGCATAGTGTTGGTCCCAGTGGCGCCGAATTGTCAACGCGTCGGGCAGTCGCGGGAGGACTCGAAAGTGGGAGGTCAGGCGGATATGGACGGCGGCACCAGCACCACGGATGCGGACGAGGACCGGGGGCCGCTCAGCGGGCGCCCGTGGCTGGCCAGCTATGCGCCAGGGGTTACGGCGGAGGTTGACGTTCCGGACGAGTCCCTGCCCGAGATGCTGGTGGCCAGCGCCGAGCGTTACGGCGATCGGGTCGCACTCGATTTCTTCGGCGCCGAGACGACCTACACCGAGCTGCTCGAGGAAGTGGGCCGGGCCGCCGAGGCGTTACGCGCCGCGGGCGTGAGGGCCGGAGACCGGGTGGCGCTGGTCCTGCCGAACTGCCCGCAGCACGTAGTGGCCTTCTATGCCTCGCTGCGCCTGGGCGCCGTTGTCGTGGAACACAACCCGCTCTACACGGCCACCGAGCTCGAGCACCAGCTGGCGGACTGCGGGGCGAAAGTCGTCGTGTGCTGGGACAGAACGGCGCCAATGATCGACGGCCTGCGAGGGAGGACCGCCGTACAGGTGATTCTGGCTGTCGACCTCACGAGTGCCCTGCCATGGCGTATGCGCCTCGCGCTGCGGCTGCCGGTGGCCAAGGCCCGAGCGGCTCGCGCCTCGATGACAGGTCCAGTGCCGCAGGGAGTCCTTGTCTGGGAGCGGGTCGCATCCTCGACCGGTCCGCTGGACGCGGCATACGCGCAGCCGGGCCCGGGGGACGTCGCGTTGCTGCAGTACACGGGAGGGACCACCGGGACGCCCAAGGGGGCAATCCTGACCCATAGAAACCTGCGGGCGAACGCGGCCCAAGGGCGAGCATGGATGCCCGGGCTGAAGGACGGCGAGGAGACCGTCTACGCGGTGTTGCCGCTGTTCCACGCGTACGGCCTGACGCTGTGCCTGACCTTCTCGATGTGCCTGGGCTCGACCCTGGTTCTGCTGCCACGCTTCGACCTCGACCAGATGTTCAAGGCGATCCGCCGCCGCCCCCCGACGTTCCTGCCCGCGGTTCCGCCAATCTACTCGCGGCTGGCTGCGGCGGCCCTGGAACGCGGTGTAGACCTCACATCGATCCGCTACGCGATCTCTGGCGCCATGGCGCTGCCACCCGCCGTGGTCGAGACGTGGGAGACCGTCACCGGAGGGCTGCTGGTCGAGGGTTATGGGATGACCGAGACCTCGCCCATCTCGCTGGGCAACCCGGCCGCGCCGACCCGAAGGCCGGGAACGGTCGGCGTCCCGTTCCCCTCCACCGGGATCCGCATCGTCGACCCCGACGATCCGTCGCGGGACCTTCCGATCGGGGAGCCGGGCGAGCTCCTCATCCGCGGTCCGCAGGTCTTCGCCGGATACTGGAACCGTCCGGAGGAGACTGCCGCGGTGCTTCTCCCGGGCGGCTGGTTGCGCACCGGCGACATCACGGTCGCGGATGCGGACGGCTTCGTGCGGATCGTCGACCGGATCAAGGAGCTGATCGTCACGGGCGGCTTCAACGTCTACCCGTCGGAAGTTGAGGAGGTCCTGCGGGAGCTGCCCGAGATCGATGAGGTCGCCGTGGTCGGTATCCGGACAGTCAGCGATGCCTGCGAGGAGGTCGTCGTCGCCGTCGTACCCGCGGCCGGCGCCACCATCGATCCCGAGCATCTGCGCGCCTACGCGCACGAGCGGCTGACGGGCTACAAGGTGCCGCGCCGGGTCGTGGTCGTGGACGACCTCCCGCGCTCCCAGATCGGCAAGGTTCTCCGCCGCAGCGTCCGCGACCGGATCGAGGAGATGGACGAGGGGGCGGCCCGCGGGCCAGCTAGGTGACCGTGAGCTGTCGATACATCCCGGAGACGTAGTGGCCCATGAGGTTGCAGACGAGCTCGTACCTGCCAGGAGCCAGGGTCACTGTCACTCGGCTTGAGGCGCCCGGTGCGATTCCCTCGCCAGCGCCGACACCACCGGAGCGGGATGCTTCACCCAGGCTCCCAGCCTCGTCGACCTTGGCATCGCCGCCAAAGGGGCGGGTACCGACAACCTGAGAATCCGCCATCGGGAGGATGACCATCTCGTGTTTGACAGCACCGGCGTTGGTCACGAGGAACGACACGGCTCCATGCGGCAACGTCGCCCGATCCGCGTTCAGACCCATGGCCCCGGGGTGCATCGGACCGGTTCCCTCACCCATGGGTCCACCCGAATCCGTGAGCGAGATGTTCACGACGGCCCCAGAAGGCCCTCCGGAGGCATCACCGGATGAAGAGCGGTCGATGAGGCCGCCAGCCACCGCAGCGGAGGCGACGAGGGCGATGACGGCCGTCACCAGCACCGCGACTATCACAGGACGTCTCGCGACGCTCACGTTCTGTTGCCTTGGGCGCTCACGTACGAGGATCAACCCGCCTGAAGCTCTTGTGACAGAAGCGGTTCCAGGTGTGGAGCCGGAAGTACGACGACAGGGCAGGTGGCATTGCGGATGCACCCTGCAGCCACAGAACCAACGAGAATTTCGCGGACAAGACCGTACCCGCGACTGCCCACGACGAGCAGACCGGCATGCCGGGATGCCTCCACGAGCCGCTCGACAGCTGGTCCTTCGACGACTTCGAACGCCAGCGTCACGTCATCTCGATAGGCGGCGACCTTGTCGATCTGGTGTACCTGAGCTGTCTCAGCGGCTTCCCTGGCCTGACGTGTGACCGTTGTCTCTGCCATACCGCCGACATGCTTGGCGTGACCAAAAGCCGTGACGACCTCAACGGTCCAGCCCCGCCGACGTCCCTCCTGCATCGCCCACTCCAGCGCCCGATCGCTCGCCGGTGAGCCATCTACGCCGACCACGATGACGTTCTGCGTCTCGCTCATGAGGACCTCCACTGACTTGTCCTTCCATGTTCGTCTCGCCGTGACTCCTGAGGCAGGGCCGAAGGTCCCGCCCCGTCACCATGGCCGCATGGCGACCGTGGGCCCCGGTGGCACCGTTTGGCTTCTGCCATGACGTTGAACCGGCCACAGCCTGGCGACGTGTTGCAGGTAGAGCCGCCGACTCGCCGGGAACGCCCTGTCTCCCGCCGCGGCCACCAGGAGGACGATCATGATCCCGAGAGCTATATCGGTTGCAGCGCTCGCCCCCGCGCTGGCGGGTGCGGCGCTTCTCTTTGCTGCAAGCTCGGCATTCGCCGCACCCCAGACGTTCACGGCGAACCTGAGCGGCTCCAACGAGGTGGGTGGTGGAGGCGCCGGTCTGACCGGCACCGCCACGGTGACAG
>DATCQG010000124.1:0-8264 GCA_036569625.1 Dermatophilaceae bacterium
GTCAACAGCTCGATGTCGTTGTCCGCGTAGAAGCCCTGCTCGTGGACGTAGAGCCTGGCGGCCGGCTTGTCCCCGCGCAGGTACTCCTTGGACAGCAAAGGGCGCTCATACGGGCGCTGGGCCTCCTCACCGATCAGCACCACCCGGCCGTCAAATCCCTCGCTGCGCAACGTCTCGGCCGCCATGGCCCCAGCAAGACTCGCGCCGACAATGACAAATGTCTGTTCTGAGGCCATCTCGGATCTCCTTCAGCTGGGTGGTCGGCGGACTCTGGCGTAGATCAGCGAGGAGTCCGCGCGAGAGCTCAGCACACTGCGGTAAGGGTGAAGAACTCCTGGCGCGAGCGCGCGTCCTCACGCAGCAGACCGTGGACGGAAGACGTGATCGTCCGGGATCCCCTGGCCTGGACTCCGCGCAGGGACATGCACATGTGCTCAGCCTCGATCACCACACCCACCCCCTTGGGGTCGAGGTTCTCCTGCAGCCAGTTCGCGACCTGGACGGTGAGCCGTTCCTGGACCTGGAGGTCGCGGGCGAACAGCTCGACGACACGGGCCAGCTTGGACAGTCCGAGGATGCGTTCGCCGGGCAGGTAGCCGACGTGGGCGACCCCGGTGAAGGGAAGCATGTGGTGCTCACACAGCGAAGACACCGGGATGCTCTTGGCCAGCACCAGCTCGTCGTAGTGCTCGTCGTTCGGGAACGTCGTGAGGTCGAACTCCCGTGGCGTCAGCATCTCCTTGAAGGACTTGGCGACCCTGTGGGGAGTATCCGCCAGATGTGGTGAGGAGGGGTCGCGGCCGAGCGCGAGGAGCAGGTCGCGCACGGCGCGTTCGGCGGCCGGCAGGTTGACGCGTTCACGGTCGTGGATGACCCGCAGGCGTCGACTGCCGTCTTGTCTGCCGCCCGGCGGGCTAATCTCATGCTCGAGCTTGGCGATGCTCATTCGTGACTCCTTCTAAAAATAGTATTGATTGACATTAGAAGGTAGAGTGAGGTTCGTCAACACGAACCGCGCAGAGGGTGAGGATCATGACGCGAGGGCTGAGTCACGTGGCCTCAGGGGGCACCGACGGCGAGGCAGCATCTGATGTGGCGGCGGTGGCCAGTCTGGATGAGCCGACCCGACGACGCATCTACGACCACGTTCGGGTTCACCCGGTTCCACTGAGTCGTGACGACGTAGCAGACGCGCTCCAGATCACGCGGCAGAGCGCGGCCTTCCATCTCGACCGCCTGGCCGAACAGGGCCTGCTTGCAGTCACGTTCGCCCGTCGTAGCGGGCGCAGCGGCCCGGGCGCGGGTCGCCCTGCAAAGCTCTACCAGCGCTCCGCCCGCGAGGTTTCGATCTCGCTGCCGCCTCGGCACTACGACCTGGCCGGACGGCTCCTGGCCGGAGCCGTCGTCGAGGCCGAACAATCCGGTCAGCCTGCACATGAGGTTCTTGACCGACGGGCACGGGACTTCGGATGGGCCCTGGCGTGCGAGCAACCCGCGCGAGGTGACGTGGGGGTCTTGATCGACCTGTTGCAGGAGCAAGGCTACGAGCCAAACGCAGCGGGCAGCGACATCATCCTGCGCAACTGCCCCTTCCATGCCATGGCTCAGGAGCACGCCGAACTTGTCTGTGGCATGAACCTGCACCTGCTTGAGGGTGTCCTGGCCGGTCTAGGGAGGACAGGGTTGCAGGCGAATCTGGACCCGGCTCCGTCGCGGTGCTGCGTCCTGTTGGAGAACTCCGACCAGGCCTGAATAGCCCTCGCTCCATTGTGGCAACGTGGGCGCTTCGCCATTCTCATGGCCCACGTTGGAGTGCAAGACTCCCGACATGCCTGCCCACGAGATCGAACAACACCCATCCGACGGATGGAGTGTCATCTCGCTCGAGACCGGGCAGGCGTTTGAGGCCTGGCTGGACATCCATCACGCAGACAAGCCCGGGGTGTGGGTCAAGTTCGCCAAAAAGGGACCCGGGAGACGCATCCCATCGACCGTCGACCGGTCGCGCGTGCGCAGCTAGGCAAACTCACGGATGGCCGCTCTGCGGCGGTGGCTCGAGACCGCAGGCCGAGCAGGTGCTTGCGCATCATCAGGAAGTCAACGACCTCGAAGACCAGCGAGAACGGCACGCCGAACGCCCGCGGTCGGATGTCCCACCAGGAGCGCCCAAATCCACTTGTTGCCGAAAACAACCTGCTCGACGGGCCGCCGGTACAGATCGAGCAGGGCAATCACGTCGATGGTGAGCTGAACGACCACCACGCTCAGGGCCACGAGAGCCCAGACCGGAATCCCGGACGAGATCGCGTCCATCGGCTTCATCACAGACCGCCTCCGGCTCAAGGCTCGATGCGGATGCCCCGGTCCGGGTAGAGCCGAAGGTCCCGCTGCCACCGTTTCAGGCGGGTGCGCCTTGAGGCGGCACTGCGCCGAGCTGCGCCGCCAAGGGGGACTTCAGCCCCTTACCCTTCGGTTGTACCGCCCGGAGTATGGATTCGAGCGCGCTGCCAACGGGCAGGCGCACGTGAGGAGGAGTCATGAAGGTCACCGAGGTCCTCAGCGCGGCAAAGGACGCGATCACGGTCAAGCGGGTCTATGCCGAGCCCTATGAGAAGGACGGTCTCACCGTCATACCGGCCGCGGTGGTGAGGGGCGGCGCTGGTGGCGGTACTGGTCATGACGACAAGGGGCAGGATGGTGAGGGCGGTGGTTTTGGCATGATCGGTCGGCCGGCTGGCGCTTTCGTCGTCAAGGACGGCCAGGTCGACTGGCGCCCTGCGATCGACCCGAACCGGATCGTGGCGATGGTCGGCTTGGCGGTCATCGCCTACCTGTTGAGCCGACCGCGGATGGCCCGCGCGCGTGCAACGTCGAATAGCCGGACCGTTCGCTGACCGGGGCTGGGGGGTCAGCAGCACTCGATGCGGAGCGACATGGCGTCGCAACATTCACGCGGTCTGCGGATCCATTCCCAGCACGGATACCGTGCCGCCATCAGGCTTGCGGTAGCCCTCGAGAATCTCGACGGTGGTCGTCTTGCCGGCCCCATTCGGTCCGAGCAGGGCGATCACCTCGCCGGCCTCGATCGTGAGATCGAGCCCGTCGACCGCGGCGACAGGGCCGTAGGCCTTGTGCAGGCCCTCGACCACGACGGTCGGCATCGAACCAGTCGCTTCGTGCACGCTCAACGAGGGTCCCTCCATCACTGCCTCCCGGCTGAGGTCCTGTGGGATTCAGCCTTCCCTTCAGCGCTGAACCTGGGGTAGGGACGAAGGTCCTCCCACCGCTTCGCGCCGCCCGGGTCGGCTGGCCCAGATCGAAGGCAACCAGCGGTTTGACGACGACCAGGGTCGGGCCATGAGTATGGTCGATCCATGGGGCTCGAGATTCGCGACGTCGCGCATTCCTTCGGTGACGTGGTGGCCCTTGATGGCGTAAGTTTCGCCGTCATGTCGGGGGTGATCACCGGACTGCTGGGGCCGAACGGTGCCGGCAAGACGACGCTGTTGCGGATCATGCTCGGGGTGTTGAGCCCAGACCGCGGCACGGTGCGCTACGACGGCAGTCCGGTGGGCGAGGAGGACCGCCGGCGCTGGGGGTACATGCCACAGGAACGCGGGCTCTACCCCGGGATGCCGGCCGGTGCTCAGGTCGTCCACTTCGGGCGATTGCACGGCCTGTCCCGCGATGATGCGACCAGCCGGGCCAGGTTGCTGCTCGAAGAGCTGGGCCTCGAAGAGCGGTGGGACGATCGCACCGACAAGCTTTCCGGCGGTTTGCAGCAGCGCCTCCAGCTGGCCACGGCTCTCGTCCACGACCCAGCGGTCATCATCCTCGACGAGCCGTTCGCCGGCTTGGACCCCGTGGCGGTGGTGAGCCTGTCCGAGACCCTTCGCCAGCGGGCCGGGATCGGCTGCACCGTACTGTTCTCCAGCCACCAGCTCGACCTGGTTCAGGATCTCTGCGAGGACATCGCCATGGTCGACCGCGGGCGTACTGTGCTGCAGGGCAGCGTCGCCTCGCTGCGGGCGTCGTCGGGCCGACGCCAGCTCAGGCTGCATGTTCAGGCGCCGAACCGCGACTGGTTGCTGGCCTACCCCGGTGTCACTGTCGTCGGTGACGAGGCCGACGACCTGCGCCTGGAGGTCCCCGCAGACATCGACCCGCTCGACGTTCTGGATGCCGCCCGGGCGGCCGGGCGGGTTGACGACTTCGGGCTCGACCTGCCCAAGCTGTCGGAGCTGTTCCTGGCGGCCGCCGAGCGACCCCTCGACCGGGCAGGGGTGAGCTGATGGGCACGTGGTGGCAGTGCACCCGTCTGGTGGCTGAGCGCGCCCTCTTCGAGAACCTCAGGTCGAGGTCATTCAAGGTCGTCACCGGGCTGTTGCTGCTGCTATCCGTCGCCGCGGTGACGATTCCGCAGATCCTCGGCAATGAGCGCACGACGTACACGCTCGCCACCGCCGGTACGGCTCCGACGGAGATTGTGGCTGCTCTGGACGCGGCTGGGAGGTCCGCCAAGTTCACCGTCAAGTACGTGTCACGCAACGACTCGGAGGCGGTCCGGAAAGCCGTGCGCGACGGCGACGCCGCCGTCGGTCTCGCCGGGGAGACGCTCTATACCTCGGCTACGGCAGGGGGGACCTTCCCGGTCGTGGTCGCCCAAGCCGTGGTCGGTCTGCAGACATCGCGCCTGTTGGCCAAGGCCGGGCTGAGCCCCCGGCAGGTCGCGGACCTCCAGTCGGTCCGGCCGCCCAAACAGGTCACCGTCGGGCGGGTGGACAACGAGGGGCGCGCCGGGGCCGGCTTAGCGGTCGGAGTGATCCTGTACCTGGCGCTTACCTTTGCGGGGACCGCTATAGCAACGACGGTCGCCATGGAGAAGTGCACGAGCATCTCCGAGGTGCTGCTCGCAATCCTGCGTCCCAGCCAGGTGCTCGTCGGCACCGTCCTGGCGATCGGCACGGTGACGCTGCTGCAGCTGCTCGTGCTCGCCGCGCCGCTCGCCGTTGCGGTGCGGGTCACCGACAGCATCGGGCTACCCCCGGTTGCCGCGGGAGACATCGCGCTCGGGGTGGCGTGGTTCCTGCTCGGGTTCATGCTGTACGCGTTCCTCTTCGCGGCCACCGGGGCTCTGGTCAACAAGATCACCGAAGTCAACTCGGCGATCCTGCCGGTCACCATGATCCTGCTCGTCGGCTACGTCCTGGCAATTACGGTCGTCACCGCAGACCCAGGCAGCGGGTGGAGCATCGCTACGTCGATGTTCCCGCTCAGCGCGCCGCTGGCGATGCCGATCCGCTGGACCTCCGGCACAGTCCCCATCTACCAGCTCCTCCTTGCCATGGCGCTGACCCTCGCCACCGCAGTGTTGATGATCTGGGTCGCCTCGTCCATCTACGGGCGCGCCCTGCTCATCACGGGCCGCCGGGTGAAACTCCTCGAGGTGATGAGAGGGCGAGCCGGCACCTGACGCGGACAGTTCTTCTGTCCACCTGTGCTTGGTCATGAGGGAGAACAGACTCCTGCTCCCGCCCTGCTGTGCCGTGCCTCAGACCTTGGCGCGCACCACCGTCACCGGGCAGCGGGAGCAACGCACGACCTGGTCTGCGATGGAACCGAGCAAGAGCTCAGCGAAGCCGCGTCGCCCGCCGGATCCGACGACCACGAGAGCCGTACGCGTCCTCGGTGTTGGCGAGCAGCGTCTTCACCGCCCCGTCGTGCTGCAGAGGCTCGTCAAGCCTGTCGCCCCGTCTATCAGGAGCTGTCGGAGGCTTAAGACGAGCCGCATGAGTCCTCAGGCAACGCCGACACGATGGCACCCTTGGAGATCGCGCAACCAATTGTCCGAGCTGGTCGCATCACCGACAAGCGAACTCGCACCACCTGCAGGCGGTGCGAGTGGTAGAGCGCGCCATCTCCGGCGACCTTGGCCGACCCGGCGCGTAGGGCACCCACTGGGGGCTGTTCAACACGACCACTGAACTTGGCCAGCAAGAGGCCTTGCGGTTGCTTCCGGATGGCTACGCCACCTGGAAGCAACCGCAAGCCGTCGTCTGGACCGTCACTGCCACATCCATCCTGACCTGGGTCCCTCGCGCCCGTTGTCGCCCTCAACCAAGCAGTCAGTCAGCGGTGGGACCGGGCTAGGAGCCGTTCTTGATCACCGCGCTGAGCATGTTCAGGTCCGTCGACCCATAGCGGGTCATCGGGTCGATGTAGGACCCTTCGGTGATCTCATTCCAGCTGATCAGGCCGAAGTCGTCCGGGTTGGTGACGGCGTTGCCGTCGAACAGCGTCTTGAGCGTCTGGCCGCCCTTGCGCGGTGTGCATGAGGATCCGCCGGCGAGCTGTTTGTCAAAGCCGGGGGCGAACGGCGCGACCCAGACTTTCGCCGAGCCGTCCGGGTTGCTGCCGCTGGCGCGCACAGTCTTCGCCAAGGTGGCCAGCTGCCCGAAGGACTGCGGGTTGCTGTAAGGGTTCTGCGAGGACCAGTAGTAGGCATCGCCGTCGAGGTACGGGGCGCGGGCGGTGGACCAGGTGGTCTCGTCGCCCAGGATCCGGAACTTTGTGCGGTACTGGCCGCTCACGGCCTGAAGGACCGACACCGAGTACTTGCGGCTGCCCTGCCAGATCACGGTCGGCTTGGATGACTGCGACCGGTCAAAGGCGGAGTTGGTGCCGTACTTGCTGTAGAAGTAGCCGAGGTCGTTGCTGATCTGCGACTGTGATAGCACACTGGCCGAAGCCTTGTAGCTGAGCCACAGCTTGAACGGGATTCCTTGGGCGTTCACCTTGTTGACGGCGTCGACCATCAGCTGCAGCCGATGGCTGTAGGGGTTGCTGGTGACGGTTTGGGTGGCGGATCCCGTGCCGGCCCAGTTCACCAAGAACCCGGTGAGCCCGGCGGCTGCGGCCTGGCGTACGTCGGCCTCTATGAAGCCTGCGTCGTCCTGGCTGTACAGCTTCTGCGGCACGTCGGTCAACGTGTTGCCCGCATACGTGCTCTTGGGGTTGCAGCCGTTGGCGTCCAGCGTTGCCGGCAGCGGAAGCGGGGAAGCGCTGTAGGGGTAGCTGGAGCCGAGCGCTGACTTCCAGTGGCTGGCGCTCCACCAGAGGTAGTAGTAGGCGAAGACGCGAGGAGGAGCGACCGTTGCCGACGACGGTGCAGAGGTTTGGGTGGCCGCGCCGGTCGGGGCTTGGGCGAGAGTGACTCCGACGAGGGCGAGCACGCCGAGCGCGATCATGAGCGGCCGGCTGGCGTTCTTCAGCCGGGGCGGGGAAGGAAGTTTTGACATGTTCTCCAGACAGGCAGTCATCTACACGGATGAGAACCGAGGTGCGCGTTGGAGCGGCCCGGTCAAGCGGATGCGGTCTTACCTTTGAATCAAAAAGCCAAATCGGGACATATCGTAACTTACCGTAGCCGTTACGAAAGAGCCCAAGGTCGCCACCGGTCGCCCGCCATCCTTCGGCCCTCCACGCCACATCTCCAACCAATGTCCTAGCCACCCCGTGCGAGGGTGGTGCGCCCCGGCGGTGATGACCATCACCGGGTCGCCGTCGGCGTCACCGACCCAGGTCTCCTCGGTGGCCGGGCCGGCGATCCGCATCCGGGCGATGTGGGTCTTGGCGGATCTATGGAAAGGTTGCAGGTTTGCTCGGTCGCAAGGCCTGGCTCCTGCCGGCCTACCATTCGCTTACGACGCGCTCCAATCGTGGATCCGAGACAACGGCTGCGAACCGAGTGGTGACCCATGGGAG
This sequence comes from Dermatophilaceae bacterium, assembly GCA_036569625.1. GTDB lineage: Bacteria > Actinomycetota > Actinomycetes > Actinomycetales > Dermatophilaceae > UBA4719. The sequence continues at coordinate 7,765 of DATCQG010000124.1, forward strand.
GTCTACTTCAGTGACCCCGTCTCCGAGCCGGACCCCGCAACCCGGCGCACCTATATCTATGCGCCGTACACCAAACGCTATGCGCCGTACACCAAACGATGACCCGGGGCGCCACTCGTCGACGCGCACCCAGTTGCGCGGCCGGCTGATACCCCCAGCAAAGCGGACGACGGCCACAAGCCCGTGACTCATGTCGGTGCGACCCGGCACATGTCCGGAGACGAGAGTGGTGACGCCGTGCTGAGATGGCTGCTGGAGGGGGACCGGGCCATCCGGTGGCACGTCCTGCGCGACCTTGAAGGGGGTGCGGAACACGACATCGAAGCTGAGCGCCAGCGGGTCGCGCTAACCGCGGGTGGACGACCCGCCTCGAGCATCCGCCCCTGTGAGCCTCAGGTGGAGGTCGCTGATCGACGCCCCGAGCATGCCGCCGGCGCGAGGTGGGGGCGGCAGTCGCCGGAGCACGGCCAGAACGGCTGGCGAGGCATAACCAAACTGCC
>DATCQG010000125.1:0-6262 GCA_036569625.1 Dermatophilaceae bacterium
CCGGCAGAGGTGAACCCGCCTTCTTAACACCGGGGGCGGGGGCCCGTTCGCTGCCGGGAAGTGCGCGGAGGTCGAGGTGCTCGTGTCCGTCCATGCCTCAGGTCTACCCCATCGCAGCGACAACCGCAGCCGGGGCAGACCGCGCCAGACCCAATGCTTTCCTACTGTTTGCCTTGATTCACAGGGGTCTTCGGGCGGAGTCTGGGGCGATGACAGCCTCAGTGGGTCACGTGGTGGTCTTCGACCAGGAGAACCACACCACAGACAACTACTTCCGCTCGATGAGCGCGTGGGGCGCGAACGTGACCGCCGACTGGCCGGTGCAGCCCAACCCGCCCGCCAAGGACCAGCCGCACAACCGTGCCGCGTACGCCAAATGGCTGCACGCGCAGCAGGCCGGCACGACCTCGCCGGCCACGCACACACAGTTCGACACGGTGGCGGTGTTGCCCTACTACGCCTACCTCGCGGCGACAGGTGCGTTTCTGGAGAACCACTGCTCCGGTTTCGGAACGAACTCCACCCCGAACCACCTGCTTATCGTTGGCGGCCAGAGCCCCACCCTGCGCAACCCGCCCCGCGCACAGGCCCCACCGGTGTGGGATATGCCGTCCGTCCTGGGCCACGCGGGCGACCACAAGCTGACGTGGAAGGCCTACACCGGCAGTTCCTCCTACCCGGTGGCCTTCTACCAGCAGCTGGCCGGCTCAGCGAACATCGCCCGCAGCGACCAGATCGTCATCGACGCGGGCCAGCTTCCGGCGTTGAGCATGGTGTGGCACGACAGCCCGTATGACGAACACCCGGTCGCCGATGTGAGCAAGGGGCAGAACAAGATCTGGCAGGTGGTCGACGCGGTCGTCAAAGCCGGCCACTGGGATGACACGGTGTTCCTGCTGACCTGGGATGACTGGGGCGGCTGGGATGACCACGTCGTCACCCCGAACGTCGAGCACACCCCCGACGGGGTGCAGCTGGCTTACGGACCTCGGGTGCCGCTGCTCATGTTCGGTGGCCGCGTGAAACCAGGTATCGACAGCCGCTGGAATTCCCACGTCAGCATCGGCAAAACCGTTCTCGACCTGCTCGGCCTACCCGCCCTCGGCGTGGCGCGCCTCGACGACGCCGTGACCCTGGCAGATCTGCTCGAGCCAGTCGCATCCGTCCCGCCACCGCCCGCGTTCGGTGCCACCCTCAGCCAACCCACCTCGCCCACACCGGCGCCCACGCCAACACCGGTCCCACCGCCACCAGTCGCCTCGTCGGCCGCGGTCGGACCCATCACCTTGCGCGACGGTACGACGCTGCCCCCACCCAATGACCAACCGGTGAAGTAGACCACCGACGTCCCGATCCTTCACGGCAGCCCTTCCTCTTCACATGGCGGCGTCCTCGTCCCAGCTGACGATCCTGCTGCAGGAACGGCGTGGGCGCCTGGTCCGACCGAACGCGAGTCACTGTCCAGTTGGCGCCAGTACATTGGGTCACTTGAGTGCCCGCATTACTGTGGCTTGGTTGTCCAAGGCGTCGAAGGGTGTCGGGTGCGGGTCCTGCTCAGTTTTGTCGGGGGTACCGGCCACGCCGAGCCCATGGTTCCTATTGCCCATGTTCTGCGGGATGCCGGGCACACGGTGGCCTTTGTAGGTCATCCGCGCTATCTGCCGGCGTTGGAAGCGCGCGGGTTCTTGTCCTTCGAAGTCGATGGGCAGCTCGCCACGGGCAGGCGCCACCTCGAGGGCGCTCCGCTGGAGCGGCGGCCGTTGCTGGAGCCAAACCAGCTCGACGAAGACCGTGTCCTGCGCAGGCACTACGCCACAGAGGTCCCTCGTCGGCGCGTTGGCAGGTACCTCGATCTGTACGACACGTGGGCGCCCGACCTGGTGATCCGTGACGAGGTCGACTTCGCGGCGGCGGTACTCACTGACGAGCTCGACATCCCGCACGCGGTCGTCCTGGTCCTGGCGGCGGGGTCGTTTATCCGACCCGAAGTGGTGGCCGGTCCGCTGGACCAGCTGCGCGCAGAGCGAGGCCTTGCTCCCGACCCCGACCTCGCGGCGCTGCAAAGAGGCCTGGTGCTGTCCCCGTTCCCGCCCAGCTTCCGTGACCCCGCCTCACCACTGCCGGCCACAGCGCATTCCTTCAGAGCACCCCTGCGCAGCAGCGGCGCTGAACGTGACTCCCTGCCCTCGTGGTGGGCACGCCTGGAGGGCAGACCCGTTGTGCACGTCACCCTTGGCACCGTCTTCGCCACGGAGTCCGGCGACCTGTTCCCACGACTGCTCACCGGACTGGGTCAGCTACCCGTCGAGGTGGTGGTCACCGTCGGACGCGACATCAACCCTGCGGAGTTCGGTCTCCAGCCTGAGCATGTCCACGTCGAGCAGTGGGTTCCGCAGTCACTGCTGCTGCCGCACACAGACCTCGTTGTCAGCCACGGCGGTTCCGGGACGGTGATCGCCGCTCTGGCTCACGGCCTGCCGCAGGTCGTCATCGCCATGGGCGCCGACCAGATGCACAACGCGGACCGGGTCAAGGCCCTCGGGGTGGGCCGCGCGCTGCACCCGGTCACCACCACTGCGGCCGAGATTCGCGACACTGTCGCAGCCCTACTCACCGACGACGGGGCACAGTCGGCGGCGCAACGTATGCAGCGCGAGATCTCCGCACTTCCCGGCCTCGACAGTGCACTCACCCTGCTCGAAACCGAGGCACGACCATCATCATAGCCAGGCGATGCAACTGACGACGGCGATCGTCTCCGGTCCTAACTGACCCCTCGCGACCACCCAAGTCGGGCAAGTGGCCCGTTGCATAAGCCGATCCTTGAGTGCGCCTCGGATGTTCACGGGGAATGAACGCGTTTCGCGGTAATGGTCGGCGGTCCCGAGGGTGATGGGGCGAGCGGCTTTCCGTCACCCTTGAGTCCTGACCGCGGCGAGTTGCGCCTGACTCGGGGCCACTTCTGGCGCAGGAATCTCCGAGTCAGCGATTGATCCCGGAGTGGTGCGGCACCGAGGCCGTGATGAGCGTGCCGTCGGCCCGGAGCGTGCCTCTGAGCGCCTTTGGATCCGGTTCACCGTCGATCCGTGGGCCCTGGCCGTCGAGTGGCACGGTGACCGGGCTCTTGTTGGTGACGATGACCTCCTTACCTCGGACGACCACCGTCACGGTGGAGCCCACCTCGACCGCGAGGTCGATGGAGTCCGAGCTGACTGTCACGCGCAACCGCGTGCCACGGATGGTGATGCGGAAGGTCAGTGCTGACCACGACTCGGGCAGGCGCGGGTCGAAGGAGATGGCCCCGCCGTGGTCACGCATCCCGCCGAACCCGAACACGAGGGCGTTCCAGACTCCCCCGGCGGAGGCGACGTGCACGCCCTCGGAGGTGTTCCGGCCAAGGTTGGCGAGGTCGAGGAACAGTCCGTCGTGGAAGTAGCGCAGGGCCAGGTGGTGGTAGCCCACCTCCGCCGCGATGATCGACTGCACCACCGCTGACAGCGACGAGTCCCCGGTCGTGATCGGCTCGTAGTACTCGAAGTCGGCCCGCTTCTCCTCATCTGTGAAGTGCTCTCCCTGGAGGAACAGCGCCAGCACGACGTCGGCCTGCTTGAGCACCTGGAACCGGTAGATGACCAGCGGGTGGTAGTGGAGCATCAGCGGCTTCTTGTCCGCAGGGGTGTTCGGCAGGTCCCAGACCTCCCGCTCATGGAAGGCGGAGTCCTGCGGGTGAATGCCCAGGTTGGCGTCGTAGGGGATGTACATCGCCTCGGCGGCCCGGATCCACTCCGCGACCTCGTCCGCGCGAAGCCCCAGTCGGGCGACCATGCGAGCGTAGGGCAGCGGGCTGCTCGCCTCGAGATCGTGGACCGCCTGCGCTGCATGCCGCAGGTTGTGGCGCGCCATGACGTTCGTGAACAGGTTGTCGTTCACCACGGTGGTGTACTCGTCCGGCCCGGTCACGCCATGGATGCGGAACGAGTCCTCGATGCCGTTGCTGCGCCAGAACCCCAGGTCGGCCCACATGCGTGCCGTCTGCACGAGGATGATGATGCCCTCATCAGCCATGAACTCCTCGTCCCCGCTGGCGTTGACGTACTTGGTCAGCGCGTAGGAGACGTCGGCATCGAGGTGGTACTGCGCGGTGCCCGCCGCGTAGGCGGCCGAGGCTTCCTCGCCGTTGATCGTGCGCCACGGGAACAGCGCGCCGTCCTGGGTGAGCTCCTGTGCCCGGCGCACCGCTGCGGGGAGCATGGAGTAGCGGAACCGCAGCTCGTTGCGGGCGAAGCTGGGCGTCGTGTATACGAAGTACGGGACCACGTAGATCTCGGTGTCCCAGAAATAGTGCCCGCCGTAGCCCGAGCCGGTGACCCCCTTCGCGGCGATACCGTTGCCATCGGCGCGACCGCCGGCTTGCGCAAGCTGGAAGAGGTTCCACCGGATCGCCTGCTGCACCTCTGGCTGGCCCTCGACCTCGACGTCCGATCGTGCCCAGTAGTCGTCCAGCCAGGCCCGCTGATCCGAGAGCTGCCTTTCCACACCCTGGGTCCGCACGCGGTTCAGGGTGCGCCGGCACCGGTGGACAAGCTCACGCGCCGGCACGTTGCGTGAGGTGTGGTAGGTCACGGTCTTGGTGATCGTGATCTTCTTTCCGGGCTGGGCGAGGACCTGGAAGATGTGCTTCGCGTGGTCCTCCTCCACCTCGGTGAGCTCCTCGAACTCGTTCTCGGTCTCGATCTGGTGATCGGTCCCGACGGCCAGGGTCATCCCGGAGTTGGCGCACCGGTAGCCGAGCAGTGCCCTGACGTCGCCGCCCCAGTGCTCGATCGGCTGGAGGACCCGGCCGGTGAACTCCTCCGCCTTGCGCGGGTCGGTGACTCTTCTGTCCACGGACCTGGTCCGGTACTCGTTGAGGCCGTCCTGCCGGTTGAGGATATGGGAGGTCACGGCGATGGGTGCCGCCCGGTCCAGCACCGTCACCTCGAAGGTGAGAACCGCCAGGTGGCGCTGGGCGAAGGACACCATCCGCCGTGAGCGCACATGCACCCGGTTGCCCGCCGGCGTCCGCCACAGGACGTCGCGGGTCAGCACGCCGTCGGCGAAGTCGAGGGTGCGATCGTAGGTGACGATATCGGCGACGGATAGCAGCAGCGGCTCGTCGTCCACATAGAGCCGCATGACCTTGGCGTCCGGGACGTTGACGATGGTCTGCCCCACCCGGGCGAGGCCGAAAGCCTCCTCAGGGTGCCGGATCGGCCACGTCTCGTGGAAGCCGTTGATGAAGGTGCCGTGGCTGTGGCTGTCGTGACCCTCCTCGACATTGCCACGCATCCCCAGGTAGCCGTTGGCGACGGCGAACAGGGTCTCGGTGACTCCCAGGTCCGAGGAGTCGTAGAAGGCCTCGGTCAGTCGCCACGGATCGGCCGGAAAGCGCAGACGATCCATGGGGTCGGGCATCTGGCCGGGGCGGGAGCCATCCCCGGCACTCTGCCTGGTGGCGGTCACGGGGTCACCAGCTCAGCGAGGTCACGCACCACAACGTCCGCGCCGGCCTCACGCAGTGTCTCCGCGCCCGCACCGCGGTCGACACCGATGACGAGACCGAACCCGCCCGCCCTTCCGGCCGCGACACCGGAGACCGCGTCCTCGATCACGACGGCCCTTGCCGCGGGGACACCGAGAGCCGCGGCAGCGTGCTCGAACGTCTCCGGTGAGGGCTTGCCGTGCAGGCCCGCATGCCGGGCGACCTCACCATCGACAACGAGCGGGAAGCGGTTGGACAGGTTGGCGGCGGAGAGCACCTCGCGCGCGTTGCGCGAGCTCGAAACCACGGCGACCTTGACGCCCCGGTCGGCGAGCTCGTCAAGGAGAGCAAAGGTGCCGGGGAACGTCACGACGCCTTCGTCTCGCAGCATGCGGTTGAACAGGGCGTTCTTGGCGTTGCCCAGACCGCGCACAGTCTCAGCGCCCGGCTCGTCGGCCGGGTCGCCTTCCGGGAGCTCGATCCCCCGTGAGGCAAGCGTCGCCCGTACGCCGTCGTACCGCGGTTTGCCGTCGACGTAGGTGAAGTAGTCGGCGTTGGTGTACGCGGGTGCAACGTCGTGCTCGACGAAGTATGTCGAGAACATCTGGCGCCAGGCCCGCATGTGCAAGTCGGCGGTCGGTGTGAGCACCCCATCGAGGTCAAAGAGGGCGGCCTCGAACTGGCTCCAATCCATGAGCCCAACGGTAACGCCCAGGGACGACTTCTGCGGATCAGACCCGC
>DATCQG010000126.1:0-21265 GCA_036569625.1 Dermatophilaceae bacterium
GAAAGCCCTGAAGCCCGATCTCATGGGCGCCGGGATCAAGGAGAAGTACGTCTACCACAAGATGGGCGTGCCGTTCCGGCAGATGCACTCGTGGGACTACAGCGGCCCGTACCACGGGGTCGAGGGGTTCGCGGTCTTCGCCCGGGACATGGACACGACCATCAGCTCGCCCAGCTGGAACCTGTTCACCCCACCGTGGCAGGCACCCAGGCCGGCACCCGCTCTGGTTGGGATCGGGGCTGGTTCCGATGACTGAGGCCACTGCACGCCGAGCCGACTCCGGCAACCTGGACCTGCGCGGCGACGCCCTTCGGGTCCTGGACCACAACGAGCTGTTCGGCTTGTCGGAGTACGTCGAGCAGCATGCAGCCAAACGGGAGATGGAAGCAGCGCCTTCGGACGAGGAGGTCGAACAGACACTCGCCTGGTCGCAGGGATGGGAGTACCGCGAGCGCAACTTCGCCCGCGAGGCCCTCGTCATCAACCCGCTGAAGGCCTGCCAGCCGCTGGGAGCGGTGCTCGCCTCCCTGGGCTTTGCCGGCACGCTGCCCTACGTCCACGGCTCGCAGGGGTGCGTCGCCTACTTCCGCAGCCACCTGTCCCGGCACTTCAAGGAGCCGGTGCCGGCCGTCTCGTCCTCGATGACCGAGGATGCGGCTGTATTCGGCGGCCAGGCCAACCTGATCGAGGGCATCGAGAACGCCCGCGCCCTCTACAAGCCCGACATGATCGCCATCTCGACGACGTGCATGGCCGAGGTCATCGGGGACGACGTCAAGATGTTCCTGGGCAGCGCCGAGGAGGCCGGCGCCCTGCCGGTCGGCTTCCCCGCGCCGTACGCCAACACGCCGAGCTTCGTCGGATCCCACCTCACCGGCTACGACTCGATGCTCTTCTCGATCCTGAGCCTGCTCACCCAGGACGCGAGTGTTGAACCCGCGGTTGAACCGACCCTTGACCCGGCGGTCAGTCCCCGCCCCCGGATCAATGTCCTGCCCGGCTTCGATCCCTACGTCGGCAACGTCCGGGAGATCCGTCGACTGCTCGGCCAGCTCGGGGTCGATGTCACGGTTCTGGGCGACCACAGCGATGCGCTGGACTCGCCCGCCGACGGGGAGTATCGCCTCTACCCCGGAGGAACTCCCCTGGCGGAGGTGGCCGCGGCCCCAGGAGCGCTGGCTTCGCTGCCGCTGCAGGCGTTCTCGACCCGACGGTCCCGCGGGCTGATCCGGGACACGTGGGGCCAGCAGGTGCTTGGGGTGGCGTCGCCGATCGGCATCCGCAACACCGACGCCATGCTCATGGCAGTGGCCGAAGCCACGGGGACCGAGATTCCCGCGGAGGTGACAGCCGAGCGTGGTCGAGTCATCGACGCGATCACGGACTCCCACCCGTATGTTCACGGCAAGCGGGTCGCGGTCGCCGGCGACCCCGACCAGGTGCTCGGCCTGCTCTCGTTCCTGCTCGAGCTCGGCGCCGAGCCCACGCACATCCTGTGCACCTCGGGCGACGCCGAGTTCGAGCAGGCGGCCTACGACGTGCTCCACGCCTCTCCCTATGGGGTGCGCGCCACGGTCTGGACCGGCAAGGACGCCTGGCACCTCCGGTCCCTGGTGCTCACCGAGCCGGTGGACCTCATCATCGGCCCGTCGCACCTCAAAGGGCTGGCCCGCGAGGCAGACGTGCCACTGGTGCGCTTCGGCTTCCCGGTGTTCGACCGGCACCACCTGCACCGTTACCCGATCGTCGGGTACGCCGGCGCGCTCAACCTGCTCACCTGGATCGTCAACACCGTCCTGGATGAGCTGGACCGCAAGGCGCCCGACTACGCGCTCGACATCATCCGGTGAGCGAGCGCACGGTGGATCTCGCGGCAGGCGGCGAGAGTTGCAGCAGCGGGAGCTCGGCCCGCCGCCCGTCCTGTCCGGCACCGACTCCCGGCGCTTCCTCTGGTGGCTGCGCCTACGACGGTTCGGCGATCACCCTGGTTCCGGTTGCCGATGTCGCGCACCTGGTCCATGGGCCGGTCGGCTGTCTGGGCAACTCCTGGGAGACGCGGGGCAGCCTCTCCTCCGGGCCGGGTCTGCATCGTCGGGCGTTCACCACTGCCCTGGGTGAGCACGATGTCATCTTCGGCGGCGAGGGCCGGTTGCTGGAGGCGATTCTCGACATTGGCCGCCGCTTTCGACCGCCCGCGGTCTTCGTCTACCTCACCTGTGTGCCCGGGCTGATCGGGGACGACCTCGAGGCGGTATGCCGCCAGGCCGCCGAGCAGCTCCGGCTGCCGGTGGTGCCGGTGCTCGCCGCCGGGTTCGCTGGAACGAAGAACGCCGGCAACCGGTTGGGCGGATCTGCGCTGCTGACGCACGTCATCGGCACCGCCGAGCCGGCATACACCACGGCGCACGACGTCAACCTGATCGGCGAGTACAACATCGCCGGGGAGCTGTGGCAGGTGCTGCCGCTGCTGGATCGCCTCGGCATCCGGGTCCTGTCCCGGATCAGCGGAGACGCCCGGTACGCCGAGCTCACCTGGGCGCACCGCGCCAAGGCCAGCATGGTGGTCTGCTCCCGTGCGCTGCTGAGCCTGGCCGCCGATCTCCAGGACCGTTACGGCGTGCCCTGGTTCGAGGGCAGCTTCTACGGGGTCCGGGCTACCAGCGCGGCGCTGCGCGGTTTCGCCACAGTGCTCGGGGACCCCGAGCTGGCCGACCGGGTCGAGATCCTCGTGGCCGAGGAGGAGGCCCGGGTGGCCGCCCGGCTCGCGCCGTACCGACAGCGTCTCGCCGGCGTGCGGGCGGTCCTCTACACCGGCGGGGTCAAGAGCTGGTCGATGGTCGCGGCACTGCAGGACACCGGGATCGAGGTGGTCGCCTCCGGCACGAAGAAGAGCACGCCTGATGACGTGACCCGGATCCGCGGCTTGCTTGGCGCCGACGCGCAGCTGATCGAGGAAGGCAACCCCCGCGACCTGCTACGGATCGTCCGCGAGAGCGGCGCCACCCTGCTGGCCGCCGGTGGCCGCAACCTCTACACCGCGATGAAGGGCCGGGTGGCGTTCCTCGACGTGAACCAGGAGCGGCACCAGGCCTACTCCGGGTACGACGGCGTGGTCGCCCTTGCTGCCGAGATCGACCGGGTCGTGTCCAACCCGGTATTCGACACGGTCAGGCGGCCCGCGCCGTGGAATGACCACCAGCAGACCGCCGGGCCGGGCAGCGCCCCGGTGCTCCTCGAGATGGCGGGCTGAGATGGCCACCCTCGTCCAGAGCCGCAAGCCGGTGACCGTGGACCCGCTACGGCACAGTGCGCCGCTGGGTGCCGTCCTGGCCTTCCTCGGAGTGGCCGGGTGCATGCCGGTGCTGCACAGCTCGCAGGGCTGCGCCGCGTTCGTGAAGGTGCTGCTCACCCGGCACTTCCGCGAGAGCATCCCGCTGCAGACCAGCGCCCTGACCGAGGTCACCACCATTCTCGGCAGCGGCGACAGCCTGCTGGCCGCGATCGAGACCGTGACAGAGCGCCATGCGCCGGAGGTGATCGGCGTCATCACCACCGGCCTCGTCGACGCCGCCGGGGAGGACGTCCACCGGACCCTCCGGCTGCGATCGCCCGGCACGCCCGTGGTGCTGGCCACAGTGCCCGACCTCGGCGGCGGTCTGGAGCAGGGGTACGCCGCCGCGGTCGAGGCGCTGGTCACCGAGCTCGCGCTGCCCGATGCCGGGCCAGCCGTCGACGGCCAGGTCACCCTGCTGCCCGGACCAACACTTGGTCCGCTCGATGTGGAAGAGCTGCGCGAGACCGCCGAAGCCTTCGGGCTGCGAACCATCGTCCTGCCCGACTCCTCCCGCTCCCTGGACGGTCACCTCGATGATGACTGGGAGCCGCTGCTCAGCGGCGGAACTCCCCTCAGTGACGCGGCCGCCGCCGGCCGGTCGTCAGCGGTCCTCGCCGTCGGTGCCGGTCTTGGCTCCGCCGCCCGGATGCTGTCCGGTGCCGACGCCTGGGTCGTTCCGCACGCGATCGGGCTGGATGCCAGCGACGCACTCGTCCGGCAGCTCACCGCTGTGGCCGGCAGAGATGTGCCCGAAGTCCTGCGACGGTGGCGTTCACGGCTCACCGACGGGCTGCTGGACTCATCCAGCACGCTGGCCGGCCGCAGGGTGGCTCTCGCACTCGAGCCCGACCTGCTCGCCGGCGTCGCATCCCTGCTCACCGAGGCCGGCGCCCACGTCGTTACCGCCATCACCCCAACCGGTGCCAACCACCTCGACCAGCTGGCGTGCGACGAGGTGGTCGTCGGCGACTTCGAGGACACCGAATCCCGGGCGCGGGAGGCCGGCGCCGAGCTGCTGGTGGCCTCGAGCCACGGGGCCGCCACGGCCGGGCGGCTCGGCATACCGCTGCTCCGGCTCGGGTTTCCGGTCGTCGACCGCCTGGGGGCCCAGCACCTGACAACGGTGGGCTACCGGGGCAGCCTCCGGTTGCTGTTCGCGCTCGCCAATGAGCTGCTTGCCGTGCCCCACAGTGCCCCGACCCCGCCCACCACCTCTTGGGAGACGCCATGCTGACCGCCGCATTCGCCACCGCCGACGGCGTCCACGTCGATGCCCACTTCGGCCGGTGCGCCCGCTTCGACATCTACGACATCGCAGCCGAGGGCGTTCAGCTCAGGGAGATCCGTTCGATCGCCACCGACGAGGCCGACAACGAGGACCACCGGGTCCGGGCACGGCTGGACGCGCTCGCCGGTTGCGCCCTGCTGTGCGTGGCCAGCATCGGCCCGGCCGCGGCGGCGCGGGTGGTCAACGCCCGCGTGCACCCCCTGAAGACAGCTCCCAGCACAACGATCGCAAGCGTCCTGGACCGGCTCCAGGTCGTGCTCCAAGGCGCTCCGCCCCCCTGGCTGCGCAAGCTCCAGAGCCCCTCTCCCGTCGGAGGCACAACGTGATCCGCCCCCTGCCCTTGCTGACTCCGGCACCGCGTCTGGGCGCTGGCTGCGCCAAGAGAGGCAGCTGCGGGCGACCGAGCACCGGCCTGGACGAGGCAACCAAGGCCCGCGTCGCCGCCCATCCCTGCTACAACCAGGAGGCCCACCAGTACTACGCCCGCATGCACCTCGCGGTCGCTCCCAGCTGCAACGTTCAGTGCAACTACTGCAACCGCAAGTTCGACTGCGTCAATGAGAGTCGCCCGGGCGTCACCAGCAAAGTGCTGTCCCCTGAAGAGGCGCTGGCGAAGGTGGCGTACGTCGCCGCCAAGGTGCCGCAGCTCTCGGTCGTCGGCATCGCCGGCCCGGGAGACCCGTTGGCGAACGCGAACCGCACCTTCCGGACCTTCGAGCTGATCGCGCGTGACTTCCCGGATCTTCGGCTGTGCCTGTCGACGAACGGGCTGAAGCTGCCTGAGAACGTCGACCGCATCGTCCAGCTGGGTATAGACCACGTGACGATCACGATGAACTATGTGGACCCTGAGGTTGGAGCCGGCATCTACGCCTGGGTGGCGCATGAAGGCCGGCAGCTGACCGGGGTCGAGGCTGCGCAGGTGCTCCTCGACCAGCAGCTCGTCGGCCTGCGTGCACTCGTGGCCGCAGGCGTGCTCGTCAAGATCAACTCGGTGATGATCCCCGGCATCAACGACGCCCACCTGCCCGACGTAGCCCGTCTGGTCAAGGCCGAAGGGGCCTTCGTGCACAACGTCCTGCCACTGATCTCCGAGCCCGAGCACGGCACGCACTTCGGGCTCACCGGGCAGCGCGGGCCGACAGCCACGGAGCTGAAGGCGCTTCAGGACACCTGCGAGGACGAGGACGGGCCGGGCATGCAGATCATGCGGCACTGTCGGCAGTGCCGGGCGGATGCGGTCGGGATGCTCGGCGCCGATGAGGGAGAGAGCTTTTCGCCGGAGCTGTACCTCACCGAGGAGGTGGCGAACGAGCCCGACCAGCGCCGGGCGGTCCGGGCGGAGATCGAGCAGCGGCGAGCTGAGCTGGCGACCTTGCGGGACGAACGGGGCATCGCGACCGATGGTGCCGGTAAGCCCCAGCGGCTCGTGCTGGTCGCCGTCGCCAGCAAGGGCGGTGGCAGGGTGAACCAGCACTTCGGCCAGGCCGAGGAGTTCTGGGTCTATGAAGCGGCACCCGGCTGGGCCCGGTTCGTGCAGGCCCGCAACGTCGCCCGGTTCTGCTCCGGTCGGCTCGGCTGCGACGAGGATCCATCGGCGCTCGGCAAGCTGGTGGAGATGCTGTCGGACTGCGCCGCCGTCATCACGACCGAGATCGGCCCCCGTCCTCGCGAGGCCCTGGAGCAGGCGGGAATCCGTTGCCTCACGATCGCTGACGACGCCGACGATCCGGAATCGGTCATCGAGGTCGCTGTCGAGGCCGCAGGCGCGCGCTTGATCGCGGTCGAGGCCACGTGCGGCGAGCTGGTTGAGGCATCCAGTCCGGCCCTTGTCGCGCCCGAGGCTGTACTCGCGGGATGTGCGCGATGAGCCAGCTCCTCGAGGTGACCGAGTCCGCGCTCCGAACGCTTCAGGAGGTGCTGCCGCCGGACGCTCAGGGCAGATCAGCGGTCCGCGCCTCCGCCCGCCTCACGGACACCGGTTTACCGGCATACGACCTGTCACCCGCGGACGGTCTGGCAGCCGGCGACACCGTGGTCACCCTGGACGGGCTGGTGGTCTACGTCGATCCCGATAGCGCGCTGCTGCTGGCGGGCGTCCGGATCGACCACGTGGAAACCCCCTTGGCCCAAGGCTTCCTGTTCCGCCCGTCGGACGCACAGCTGGCTGAACGGGTGATGACCGCGCTGGAGTCGGTACGTCCACAGCTGCAGGCCGACGGCGGTGACGTCGAGCTGGTCGAGGTGCGCGACGCCCGTGCCGTGCTTGCCTTCCAGGGGAGCTGCGTGGGCTGCAGCATGGCCAACCTGACGCTGACCCGGCTCCTGGAGCAGCACCTGCGCCAAGACGTTCCCGAGCTGGAAGGGGTAACCGCCGGAACAGCCCGGTCTGGCGGGGTCTCCACGTTCCAGCTACCAGGGGAGGAGACGTGAGGGCCCCCGTTGGGACCTACGCCCGCCAGCTGTCCCTTCCCGGCTTCGGAGCGGCCGAGCAGCGGCGGTTGGCCGAGAGCACCGTGCTCATTGCCGGCATTGGTGGGTTGGGCGGTGCGACTGCGACGTATCTGGCTGCTGCCGGGGTCGGCCGGCTGATTCTCTTCCACCCCGGTCGCCTCGAACGGGCCGATCTGAACCGCCAGACCTTGATGACCCCGTCCTGGCTCGGACGTCTTCGCGTCCACTGCGCCGAGGCCACCCTTAGCCGCCATTACCCGGACGTCGAGGTGGTCGCCGTGGCCGCGGCGATCACGGCCGACCGGACCTTGCCGTTCCTGGCGCAGGCGGACGTGGTGGTGGACGCGCGGCACAACTTCCCGGAACGCCTGCTCCTGAACGAGCTCTGCGTCCGGCTGGGTGTGCCGATGGTGGAGGCAGCCATGAACGGGGCGGAAGGCCAGGTGAGCGTCGTCCGGCCCGGCGAGACGGCCTGCCTGGCTTGCCGTTGCGGGGAGGGCGACCCCGACTGGGAACCCTTGGGCTTCCCTGTTCTCGGAGCGGTCTCCGGAACGGTTGGCGCTCTCGCCGCGATAGAGGCGATCAAGGTGGTGACGGGCTGGGGCGAGCCCCTTGACGATCGGCTCCTCTCACTTGATCTCGAGCGGATGATCTTCCAGACGCTGCCCGTCGCCCGCGACCCCGCCTGCCCGGTCTGCTCAGGGGGCCATCCGACGCCCGCAGCTGTAACCCCAGCTGCGGCCGAACTGGCCTGCATCTCCACCGGACAATGAGGTCCGGACTGCTTCGACCGCCGCCACCTCATACGACCTGACCCTTGGAGCAGTAATGCGTCGAAGCGTTCTTACCCTCACCATGGCGGCAACCACCGGCCTCCTCCTGGGCGGGTGCAGCTCATCCAGCACCACCGGCGGCTCCGCCTCGACGTCGCCAAAGTCCCCCGCGTCCGGGTCGAGCCCATCGTCCCTGTCGGGCACGGTCACCGTGTTCGCCGCCGCCTCCCTGAAGGAGGCATTCGCCAAGGTCGGTGAGCAGTTCGAGGCAGCGCACCCCAGCGTCAAGGTCGTGTTCAACTTCGGCCCCAGCTCCGGCCTCGCGACCCAGATCACCCAGGGCGCTCCCGCCGACGTGTTTGCCTCGGCGAGCACGAAGAACATGGGACAGGTCGTCAGCGCAGGCAAAGCAGCCTCCCCCAAGAAGTTCGTCAGCAATGTCATGGAGATCGCGGTCCCACCGAAGAACCCGGCCCACGTCACCCAGCTCTCCGATCTGGCCAAGCCCGGAGTGAAGGTGGCTCTGTGCCAGTCCGCTGTCCCATGCGGCGCGACCGCCGCCAAGGTCTTCGTCAATGCCAAGCTCACCCTGACCCCGGTCACTCAAGAGGTCGACGTCAAGGCTGTCCTGACCAAAGTGACCCTCGGCGAGGTCGACGCCGGGGTCGTCTACGTAACGGATGTTCGGGCCGCCGGTGAGAAGGTCAAAGGCATCAAGATCCCGACGGCACTCAACGCCTCCACCAAGTACCCCATCGCCACCTTGACGACGGCGCCGAACAAAGCGGGTGGCCAGGCATTCACCGACTACGTCCTGTCCGCGGACGGCGCCGCCATCCTGACCGCCGCCGGGTTCGCAAAGCCCTGATGGGGCTTCCGGGGAACTGAAGGCCGTGCCTACCATCACGCGACCACCGCCGCGGCAGTCGTCTGTCCAGCGGTCACCGCAGGGTGCGCTGGCGGTTAAGCGCGGAGGCACAATCCCATGGCCACTCGGCGTACCGGCGCTGCTGGGGTCCCTGTTCCTCCTCATGCCGCTGGCGGGGCTCCTGCTCCGTGCGCCGTGGCGGGGGTTGCCGCGCCTCCTGGCCGACAGCCAGGTCCTGGACGCCCTGCGGTTGTCGCTGGTGTGCGCCACCGCCGCGACGGCCGCGTCCCTGGTGCTCGGTGTGCCACTTGCCTGGGTGCTGGCCCGTTCACCTGCGCGGGGAATCTCGGTGCTGCGCGCACTGGTGACCCTGCCCTTGGTGCTGCCTCCGGTCGTCGGGGGTGTTGCCCTGCTTCTGGCGTTCGGACGGCAAGGCGTCCTGGGACGGCTCCTGGACGAATGGACCGGCATCACGTTGCCGTTCACCACCACCGGCGTCGTCATCGCCGAGACGTTCGTGGCGATGCCGTTCCTCATCATCACCGTCGAAGGCGCCCTTCGTTTCGCCGACCGTGGACATGAGGAGGCAGCCGCCACCCTGGGTGCCTCGCGCCTGACGGTATTCCGGACCGTCACGATCCCGATGGTCGCGCCCTCTCTGTTGGCCGGAGCGGTACTGTGCTGGGCCCGCGCCCTCGGGGAGTTCGGCGCCACGATCACGTTCGCCGGCAACTTCCCCGGCCGAACCCAGACCATGCCGCTGGCCGTGTACCTGGCCCTGGAGAGCGACCCCGACGCGGCCGTGGCCCTCTCGCTGGTTCTGCTCGTTGTGTCCATCGTGGTTCTTGCCGGTCTGCGTGACCGATGGCTCAGAACCGGACCCGCCGGATGAGGCCGCAGACGATCGATGTGGCGCCCTCTCGTGCCTGTCTCAACACGGTCAACGGTTCAAGGAAGCCGCTCCAGGGCGGCGACGCGCTTGTCATGTCTGGCAGCATCGAACGCGGCAGCTTCCATCTCGCGGCCGATTTGGGTGTTGCTCCGGGAGAGGTGCTCGCCGTCCTGGGACCGAACGGAGCCGGCAAGACGACGTTGCTGCGGGCGCTCTCGGGACTCGAGGCGCTCAGCAGTGGTTCCATCCGCCTCGGCGACCTGACCCTCGACGACGTCGCCACCGATACGTTCGTGGCCGCCGAAAACCGCCCGGTGGGCCTGGTATTCCAGGACTACCGCCTGTTTCCACACCTGGACGTGCGCGACAACGTCGCGTACGCCCCCCGGGTCCGGGGCGCCGGCCGCCGGCCAGCTCGTGAAGTCGCGGACACGTGGCTGGAACGATTCGACCTGACACATCTGGCCACCCGTCGCCCGCACGAGATCTCTGGCGGGCAGGCCCAACAGGTGGCCCTCGCCCGAGCCCTCGCCGCCGACCCGAAGCTCCTGCTTCTGGACGAACCACTTGCCGCGCTGGATGCCAGGACCCGCCTGGGCGTGCGCGCCCAGCTGCGCAGTCACATCGATCAGTTCACCGGGCCGGTCCTGATCATCACCCACGACCCCCTCGAGGCCATGATCATGGCCGACCGCCTCCTGGTCATCGAGAACGGCCGGGTCGTACAGCAGGGCAGCCCCGCCGAGGTCGCGCACCGACCCGCAACCCAGTACGTCGCACGCCTCGTCGGCCTGAACCTCTACCCGGGAAGGATCGACCCCCGGACCCGGACCGTCTCCCTCGACCATGGCGGCACGCTGACCGTCACGCTCAACGACGACGTCGATGACCTCGTCGAACCAGCAGGGGTGGAGGAACTCTCCGGCCGTGTGTTGGTCGCGCTGCGCCCATCGGCCATCACCATCCACACCACTCGACCCACCGGGGCCAGTCCCCGAAACGTCTGGAAAGGAACCGTAGTCGCCCTCGAGCTGCTCGCCGACAGGGTCCGTGCCCAGGTTGATGCCACCCCGTCCGCAATCGTTGACATCTCCGCCGCCGCAGTCGCCGAACTCGCCCTACGGCCCGGTACGGGGGTGTGGCTCTCGGCGAAGGCCAACGAGACCGAGGCGTATCCCGACCCCGACCCCGGCAGCCATTGCAGGCTCTGACGCCTCCCGGCACCCGGGTCACGACGAAGCCGAGGTGACCGCGACAGAATCAGGAACGTCGAAAGACCCTGTCCAGGCTCGGGATTCGCGACCGGTAGCCCTCGAGCAGGATCTTCGCCGTCGAGACCGAGTCGACGAGCGGATGCAAGGCCAACGCCTTGACGGCCGTCCTCACGGAGCCGGAGGTCGCCGCCTGGATCGTGAGCTGCTCGACAGCCTTGACCTGCTGGATCAGTCCCAGCTGATCACTGACCAGCGGACGCGTGGCCAGCGGGTGCGGCCCGTCTGCGTCAACGGCGCACGGCACCTCGACCACTGCATGCGCAGGCAGCCCGGGCACCGCAGAACCATTGCGAACATTGAGGATCATGGTGGACCGCTCGCCGCGAGAGATCGCCCCCATGAGCGCGAGCGCCACCCCTTCGTAGCCACCGCCTTCGATGTCGGCGGCATCCCGCTCCTTCGTCGCGTCCCGGCTCTCTGCCATATAGGTTTCGTCTCGCTCGCGCCGAACCCGCTGCCATTCCTGGAAAGCCGCTGTCGGCACGCGAGCGGTCTCCGCGTAGAAGGCGCCCTGTTGGCGCAGCAGGAACTCCCCGCGGGTGTCCGCGGCACCGCGGATGGAGGCCACGGCATCGCGAGTGAAGTAGTAGTAGTAGAGATACTCGTTTGGTATCGCACCCAGGTCGGCGATCCACTCGTGGCCGAAGAGCCGGCCCTCCTCGATGCCGCTCAGCAGGTGCTCGTTGCCGATCAGGTCGGGTAGCACATCACGCCCCCGGTGGGACAGACCCCGCAACCAGCCGAGGTGGTTCAGACCCACATAATCCGGCGAGGTCAGGTCGGGTTCGAGCCCCAGGGCGCGGCCAGCCCGTCGGGCCAGGCCTATCGGTGTGTCACAGATGCCGATCACGTGATCGCCGAGAACCCCTTGCATCGCCTCGGTGATCATCCCTGCGGGATTGGTGAAGTTGATCAGCCACGCGTCAGGACATATCGCTGCGATCCGCTCGGCGATCTGAACCGCCACTGGCACGGTGCGCAGCCCGTACGCGATCCCGCCCGGGCCGGTCGTCTCCTGACCGAGCAAACCCAGGTCGAGGGCGACGCGTTCGTCCGCGGTGCGGCCCTCCAGACCGCCGACCCGGATCGCGGAGAACACGAACGTGGCGTCGCGAAGCGCATCATCCAGATCGGTGGTGGTTCGCACCTTCGGCGGACTTTCGTGACCTGCGCCCATCCGGTCGAGGACCACGTTGATCGCCGACAGCCGCTTCGCGTCCACGTCGTGCAGCACCACCTGGTCCACCCGAGGCTGACCGGTGTCGCGCAGCAGTGCTCCGTAGACGAGCGGCACCCGGAAACCGCCGCCCCCGAGAACTGTGAGGATCATCTGATCAACACCCTTGCTCCTGCTTGTCGTTCGTGCGCCAGCATGCGGGTCACCCTAGCGGCAGAAAAGTATGCACGGATGGGGCCCCGGGCATCTCAGGGCACAAGTGGTTGTCCCTGCGCCGTGGCCCCGATTCTGCGCGTGGCTCCGATACTGTTGCGCGGATGGACGGGACTCCGGGGTCAAGTCAGGTGACGGCGGACTTCGACGTGTTCTTGCACGGGACGGTCTTCCTCGACATCATCTTCACCGGCCTGCCCGTCCTACCCGCCAGCGGCACGGAGGTCTGGGCCAACGGGATGGGCTCCTGTCCTGGCGGCATTGCCAACCTGGCGGTCGCGACCAGTCGCCTCGGGCTTTCAACGTCGCTCGGGGCAGCCTTCGGCGACGACGCCTATGGCGACTTCTGCTGGCGCACCCTGAAGGACCAGGAGGGGGTCGACCTGTCGAGGTCTCAACGCTTCGAGCACTGGCACACGCCGGTCACCGTCTCGATGGCGACGGCCGGCGACCGCAGCATGGTGACCCACGGCCACGACGCGCCGGTATCGGCGAACACGATGATCGGCACTCCACCCACCTCGCGTGCGGTGATCGTCGACCTTTACGAGGCCGAGCCGATCGGCTCGGCCGACTCATCGTCGTGGGCCGATCAGTCCGCGGCGGCAGGGGCCCTCGTGTTTGCCGACGTGGGCTGGGATCCGACCGGCAACTGGTCACAGGATCTGCTGGCCCAGCTTTCGGTGTGTCATGCCTTCCTGCCCAACGCCCACGAGGCGATGGCCTACACCCGCACGTCGAGTGCCAAGGACGCCCTCCACGCCCTGGCTGATCTCGTGCCGCTTGCCGTGGTCACCAACGGCACCCATGGGTCGTTGGCCATCGACTCAACTACCAGCGAAGAGGCGGATGTCCCCGCGCTTCGGGTGGACGCGCTCGATCCGACCGGCGCGGGCGACGTCTTCGGCGCTGCCATCGTCCTGGGCACACTCTCCGGCTGGCCGCTGGCCGACCGGCTGGCGTTCGCGAGTGTCTGTGCCGCCCTGGCGGTGCAGCAGTTCGGCGGCTCGCTGGCCGCGCCGGGCTGGGGCGACATCTCCGACTGGTGGTCGCTGACAAAGGCCACCGGCAGCGAAGATGCTTATCGCGCGTCGATCGTCCGTCGGTACGCCTTCCTGGACGATGTCATCCCCGCCGCCCCTCTGGGCGCGGTCCGGCGGGCCCAGGCCACCCTTGCCCGGTCCTCCGACACCGACCAAACGCCGCTGACTGCCTCGCCACCTCTCTGATGTCCGACACGCAGCGGGAGCAGTGTCCAGCTGCGGGAGCACTGACCCAAGGAGAACGACATGTTCGGACCTCATCCCCGATGGGCCGCCCTGTGAGCACCGATGTCTTCCTGGTCCCGCACACTCACTGGGATCGTGAGTGGTACGAACCATTCCAACGATTTCGGTTGCGATTGGTCGACCTGATGGACGACGTGATCAGCAGGGCCCAGCGAGACCCGGACTTCCGCTTCACCCTGGACGGTCAGATGGCCGTCGTCCAGGACTACCTCGAGGTCCGGCCCGATCAGTGGGAGGCGATCCGCCGGCTGGTGGGTCGCGGTCAGCTCGCGATCGGCCCGTGGCGGGTGCTGATGGACGAGTTCCTCTGCTCCGGGGAGAACGTTGTCCGCAACCTGGAGATGGGCTTGTCCGCCGCGTCCGTGTTCGGCACGCCGATGGCGGTGGGCTACCTGCCGGACATGTTCGGACACTGCGCGCAGATGCCGCAGATCCTTGTGCTTGCTGGGATTCGGCACGCCTGTGTGTGGCGGGGAGTCCCGCACTCGGTGAACCTGCACGCGTTCCTCTGGCGCTCCCCGGACGGCACGGGGGTGCGCACCGAGTACCTCGCTGCCGGGTACGGCAGTGCCGCCGATCTGTTCGCTGTAAGCGGCAGCGGGACGGACGAAGATGATCAAGCCCGTCTGCTGCAGGACCGCCTGGCCGCCCGGGTGCGTGACTGGGCGCCCTGGTTCGGTGCTGATCCCTATCTCGCCATGTACGGCACCGACCATGCCGCACCGCTGCCAACGCTGATGCAACAGGTGGCGGCTTTGTCCAGCGGAGACACGGCCGAGGTGAAGGTGTGCACCCTCGCCGACTACATCCTGGCCCGTGACCCCGATGAGGCCGGCCTGCCGGTGGTGGACGGTGAGCTGCGCAGCCACGCCCGGGCAAACATCCTGCCTGGCGTCATCTCCGTGCGCTGGCACCTCAAGGAGGCGATGGGCCGGGCCGAGCGCATGGTCGAGCGGTATGCCGAACCGTGGGCCGCGCTGTGGTCGGGGCAGTGGCCGCAGGCCTACCTCGACCTCGCATGGTCACGGTTGGTGGACTCCTCGTGCCACGACTCGGTCACCGGGTGCGGAGTGGACGAGACGGCGCTGCAGGTCGCCGCCCGCATCGCCGAGGGGGAGCAAGCCGGGCAGGCGGTGCGTGACCGGGCGGTCGATGTACTGGCCGGCAGGGCCCCGAAGGGGTCTGTGGTCGTGGTGAACCCCACCCCGTCCGCGCGCACCGGGCTGGTCGAGCTCGATGTCCCCGTTCTCGGTGTCCCCGTTCTCGATGGTCCCACTGACATCGTGACGGTCGGCGTCGACCTGCGCCTGCCGGACGGCAGTCTGGTCGCGGCTCAGGAGGTCGGGCGCAACGAGCGGCTGCTCTCCGACGAGCAGGTGGACGCCGGCGCGCTCGCCGCCATGTTCCGCCGCGTGCACGACCGTGAGCTGTTCGGCCAGCAGATCACCCACATCGACCTCGACCCACCCGCTCGCACCCTGACCTTCCACGTCGCGTCGTCTGCCGGCTCGGCCCCCTTCGACGCGGTCGTCGAGCAGGGCAGGGCCGCTCTTGCCGCCGCCGACAACCCCGGCAGCTGGCGGGTGCGCACAATGGACGAGGATCGGCGCCGCGTTCTAGCCATGGTGCCGGTGCCCGCCCTTGGCTGGACCGCCGTGACCGCCGTCCCGGCCACGGAGCAGACCAGCCAGGCTCCGGCATACCGTCCTGTCGCGGTGACGGGGGACCGGAATCCGGTCCTCGACAACGGTTTGGTCCAGATCTCGCTGCGACCGGACGGGGCACTTCGGCTCGAGTCCCGGGACGGCACGGTGCTGGACGGCGTCGGCGCGCTGGTCGACGGCGGCGACTGTGGCGACAGCTACAACTACGGGCCTCCTTCCCATGACCTGCTCGTGGCGGAGCCCAAGGAAGTCTCCTTCCGTGTGGTGGAGCGTGGGCCGGTGCGGGGCGTGCTCGAGATTGGCCGTCGTTACCTGTGGCCAGCTCGGCTGCTCTCCGATGGGACCCGATCGGCTCAGGTCGAACCCGTGCTCGTCACGACCCGTGTGGAACTGCTGCAGGACGAGCCATTCGCCCGGCTGCACCTGAGCTGGGAGAACAGGTCGAGTGATCACCGGCTGCGCCTGCACGTTCCGCTTGGCCGGGCGAGCGTGACGAGCCACAGTGAGGGGCAGTTCGCGGTGGTCGAGCGAGGCCTGCAGGCGGAGTCCGGCTCGGCCGGGGAGTACCCCATCCCCACCTACCCGGCATCGGGCTTCGTCGACGCTGGGGGCGCCTCAGTCCTGCTGACCCGCACGGTCGAGTACGAGCTGCTCGAGGACGGCGAGCTGGCGATCACCCTGCTCCGGGCGGTCGGACTGCTCAGCCGCAACGTTCACCCCTACCGGGACGAGCCAGCCGGGCCGCAGCTCGAGACGCCCGCGGCACAGTGCCTCGGGCCGGTCGAGATGAGTCTTGCCGTGATGCCGCACCAGGGGTCCTGGCTCGATGCCGATCTGCTCGCTGCTGCGGAGCGCTACCGACACCCGATGGTGCACAGTCCCGGCACTGGTGACGTCGATGTCCGGCCGAGCCAGGTCGAGGGGCTGTCGGTCCAGGGGACCGGCGTGGCCATGACCTCGCTGCGGCGCAGAGGGGACTGGCTCGAGCTGCGTCTGGTGGCCGAGACATCGGAGGCGACCACAGCCCTGGTCGGAACGAGCGGAGTACCCGTGAAGGCTGCCCGTTCCTGCGACCTGCTGGGCCGTGAAGGAGAGCCGTTGCCCGTCGACGACGGGGTGTTGCGATTGCCCTTGCGGCCCTGGCAGATCATGACCGTGCAGCTGCGCACTGCTGCGATGCCGCTCACCGGCTGATCGCGAGGACGGCGGTCACGCGCTGATTGCGAGGACGGCGGTCTGGCCGTCTTCCAGCCAGTGTGGGCCGGGCTCCGCAGGGAAGGAGGCCCGGTCGCCGTGCACCATGCGGCGCCGACCGTCCGGGCCGGTCAAGAGGGCACCGTCAGCGTCCAGGGCGACCAGCTCGTCGCCAAGTCGCAGCAGCAGCGGACCATCCCGATCCGCGCTGATCGCGACCCGCCCGGCGCTCAACCCCCCGAGCACATCGTCCCCCTCGCACGCGACCCACGTGGTCGGCCAACCCGGTTGGCCGTCCGGGTGACGGTGCCAGTCACTTCCGCCGATGGGCACCACGTTCTGGTCCCACGCCCGCCACCAGGCGAGCGGCCCACCCCAGCGCCGGTCCAGCCAGGAGGAGTGCCACACCTCGGCCAGCGGGGCTCGCCGGGGCAGCTCGTGACGCCAGGCGCAGTCCGCGTCGATCGGATGGTTCACGGAAAGCAGACCGCCGTCGGCCTCGACCGCGTCCAGCCACATGGTCGCTGGTTGGCGAAAGTCCACCCAACCGATTTCTCCGAAGGCGTTGGCGTGTCCGAAGCCGGTGGTGACCTCTTGGCCTGCAATCAGCTGGATCCCGGCGTGGTGGCCGGCTGCAACCAGCTCGCTGTGGTGGCTGATGGTGTTGTGGTCGGTGACGGCCAGGAAGTCCAGACCTCGCTCGACACCAAGGCACGCGAGCTCGGGCACGGTGAACGAGCCGTCGGAGTGCACGGTGTGGGTGTGGAAGTCCCCTGCTCGCCATACCAGTCCTTCGACCGAGGGGAGCTCGCGTGGCGGTGGACGCTGGGGTCGCGGCGGATCGGCACGTTCGGGTTGCGGGGGCACAGCGGCGGCAGGGCCGGCATACACCTGCGTGGTGACCTCGTAGTCGAGCCCTCCCGGCGGGATGCGGTGCAACCCGAGTACGACGTGCCATGTGCCGGCCTCGAGCTCGCCGGCCAGGTACCCCGGGGTGGCAGCGTCCCGCGTGATGATGAACTCCTCGCGTGCTCCCCCGGACCAACCCCGGAAGGCCAGCGGCGCTTCGCAGCCCAGGTCGATCACGCCGGCTGTGCGGTCGTAGCTCAACCTCACGTGCAGGCCGTTTGCCTGTACCGGCACGTCGACCGGTAGGTAGCGGTACAGCATCCGTGCCCGGTCGTCCGCCGTCCACGTCCCCCGGTGCCGCCTGATGGTCACGCCGTGACCGGGTCGGTCCGCCCGGGCGCCGATGAGACATTGTCGCTCGCGATCAGCAAGCCGTCGCTTCCTCGGTACACCAGGGCCCGAGCATTCTGCGGTGTGAGCCACGCCGGCTCGCCGACCGGCGGCTCTTCGCCCTCGGGGACGACAGCCTGCACCATGAGGTCCCCTATCTGGACCGACACCAAGGCTGCCGCTCCGAGGTTCTCCACCACCGAGACTGTGCCGGGCAGGCTGTGCGGCCGCTCCTCCACTGCGAGATCGGTGTACTCAGGGCGGGAGCCGAGCAGCACCTCCTGGTCGTCCTGGAGCAGTCCAGCCGCCATCGCGGGCACAGGTAGCCGGACCTCGCCGAGGGCCAGGTACATCCCCTCAGAGGTGGTGGCCACCCGGGCCGGGAGAAGGTTCATCGGGGTCGAACCGATGAAGTTGGCGACGAACACGTTGGCAGGTCGGTGGAAGATCTCGGACGGTGTGCCGACCTGGCGAATGCGTCCGGACTCCATGACCGCCATCCGGTCGGCCATCGCGAGCGCCTCCGCCTGGTCGTGGGTCACGAACACGGTCGTCACCCCGAGCTCACCCTGCAGCCGCTTGAGGAACGTGCGGGCTTCCAGCCGCAACCGGGCGTCCAGGTTCGACAGCGGCTCATCGAACAGAAAGACCTGCGGTCGATAGGCAATGGCCCGGGCGAGGGCAACACGCTGCTGCTGGCCACCGGAGAGCTGGCCCGGCCGGCGGTCCATGAGCTCAGCCAGACCGAGTCCCTCAGCGGTCTCGTGGGCCTTGCGCCGGCGTTCACCGAGGGCCACCTTCTGGATCCGCAGCGGGTAGGCGATGTTGTCGGTGACGTTCATGTGCGGGAACAAGGCGTAGTCCTGGAAGACCATCGCGACATCCCGTTTGCCGGGGGTTGCGGTGGTGACGTCGCGGCCACCCAGCAGCAGGGTGCCGCTCGTGGCGCGCTCGAGCCCGGCGATGGTGCGCAGCAATGTGGTCTTGCCGCACCCGGACGGCCCCAGGAGTGCGAAGAACTCGCCCTCGGCGATGGTCAGGTGGAGGTCGTCCACGGCAGTCACGCCGCCCGGGTAGGCCTTGGTCAGTCCACGCATCTCAATACTGGCCATCAGCTCTTGATCCCTCCGTAGAAGCGGAACCCGTAACGACGACTCACGAAGAGATACATGGCGACAACGGGGAAGGCATAGAGCAACGAGAAGGCCGAGATCAGATGCAGGTTCGCCTGCCCGCCCTCGTTGTAGAAGGTGTACATCACCACGCCGGCGGGCGACTTGTCCGGGTCACGCAACAGGATGAACGCGATCAGGAAGTCACCCCAGGCGTTCACCATGGCCCACACCGCGACAGTGGCCAGACCCGGGCGGGCGATCGGGAGCACGACATGGCGAAGCACCTGCAGCGGGCTGGCGCCGAACACACGGGCGCTCTCCTCATACGAGCGCGGGGTCGAGTCCATGAAGTCCTTGAGGATGAAGATGGCCGCGGGGAGCAGGCCACCCGCAAGGACCAGGGAGACGCCGGTGCGGCTGTCGATGAGGTTGAGCTGGAACATCAGCAGGAAGATCGGAACCATCGCCGCGGTCCCGGTGACGATGGAGGAGAGCAGCAACAGGGAGTACAGCAAGGCGTCTCGGCCCGGGATGCGCACCCGGCTCAGGGCGTATGCCGCCAGGGCGCCGAACACCACGACCATGACCATGGTCCCGCCGGAGATGAGCACCGAGTTCTTCAGGGACGACAGCGCGTAGGGGTTTCCTTGCAGCAGCCGGAAGTTGTTCAGGGTGAAGTCAGGCAGCTTCACCGCCAACCCCGGAGTGCTGTCGAACGGGGTGAAGACCAGCCACAACAGGGGCAGCGCGAAGAACGCGGCCACGAGAGTCAGCAGCGTGTAGAACAGCACCCGCCGAACCATGACGGCCACAATGTGGTCGGCAGCCAGGGAATCCTTCACACTCACGTCCGTCGCTCCTTGAGCAGCCGCAGGTAGAACAGGGCGATGACCAGGTTGATCACCAGCATTATCAACGAGATCGCCGAGCCATAGCCGAGCTGACCGCCATACAGCGCGGAGTTGTAGATGTAGACCGGCAACGTCTCCGAGGCATGGTTCGGCCCCCCTGCGGTGAGCAGGTATGGACTGAAGTCGTTGAAGGTCCACAGGCTGATCAGCAGCGTGTTGGTCAAGACGTGCCCGCGGATGTGCGGGAACACCACGTCACGGAACTGCTGAAGCGTCGAGGCGCCGGCCAGGCGGGCGGTCTCGAGCTGGGAGGGCGGCACGGCGTTCAGCGCTGCGGCGAACAGCAACATCGAGAAGGCGGTCCCGCGCCACGTGTTGAACACGATGATCGACTGCATCGGGTGCGCGAGAAGCCAGTCGGTTCCCTGTGTCTGCAGGATCGTGTTCAGCGTCCCGTCGCCTCGACCGAGGTAGGCGATCCACAAGAAGGCAACGACCGAGCTCGGCAGGATCCAGGCCAGCAGCACGAGGGTCTCGATGATCCCTCGAACCAGACGCGGCACCGAGCGGACCGTCCATGCGATCCCGAACCCCATGAAGCTCTGCCCGATGATCGCCGAGCCGAGGACGAACAGAATCGTCAGCCACAGCGAGTTCCGGAACTGCGAGTCACCGATCGCCGTGACGTAGTTCTGCAGGCCGACGAACTGGGGGTTTGCTGCCGCGAGACCGGTGAGACGGTAGTCGGTCACTCCCAGGTACAGCGTCCACAGCGCGGGGAAGACCAAGAACGCGCCGACCAGGAGGAGCGCTGGGACCACGAACACCGTCGCCCTGACGCGGCCGAGCCCGGCCGCGTCAGTGACGTCAGCAGATCGGGCAGCCACGCCGGACGACCCTGGCTGCCCGGACCCGACTCAGGAGCCGCTCACCTTGTCTGCGCCGACAGCCTTAACCAGAGCCTTCTGGTATGCCGCGCCCGCGTCGGCCGCGCTCTTGCCGGACACGATGTCCGCGGTGGCCTGTTGCAGCGCAGCCGACACCTGCGGGTACACGGCTTCACCGGGCCGGTAGGCGGTCAGGGGCAGCACCTTCTCGGAGACCAGGCTGAGCATCGGGTCCCCGGCCAGCACCTCTTTGTTGACGTCGGTTCGGTCGGTGATCCGGGCCGCCCCGTTGAGCAGTGCCTTCAAGGCGTCCGGCGATGACATGAAGGTGAGGAGCTCCCAGGCCTGAGCCGGGAACTTCGTGTTGGGGTTCAGGAAGTACCCGGAGCCACCGGACATGCTGACGAAGTCCTGACCCCTGATCCCTGAGCCTGGCTTCTGCGCCGGGATCAACACGTAGCCGACGTCGGTGTCGCGGCTGGCCATCGGTGCGTCGCCGCCCTTGGGGTTGAGGATCGAACGCCAGAAGTAGTCGCCCTCGAGGAGGACGCCGACCTTGCCGGCGGCGAAGGCTGCGAAGGACTCGTCGCGGCCCTTGGCGGCTTGCTGGAACGCGGGGTTCCCGAGCCCTGCCGAATAGATGTTGCGGTAGAACGAGAGCACGTCGCGGACCTGTTGGGTGTTGCCCTGCCATTTGCCGTCGGTGTAGATCTGGGTCCCGGTGCCCACCAGCAGCGGGAGCACCCCCTGCAT
>DATCQG010000127.1:0-3254 GCA_036569625.1 Dermatophilaceae bacterium
GGTGTGCCGCTGGGTGATGCCGTCGCTGTGGCTGCACGGGACGCCGCCTTGCTGATTCTCCGCGGGGCACCGGTCACCGTGGACACCATCTGCATCGACCGGGCCGGGGTCATCGTCGGTCGGGCCCAACCAGCCGGCCCCACTGACCTGACCAGTCACCTTTCGCCTGCTCGTTGAGCTGCCTTCGAGGTTGATGAGGCCTGTTGTGGTTACGTGGCGTCGGCCGCCTTGGTCACCGACCACTGAGTCACCGGCATGGCCGGGTGCCACCCAGTGAAGCCACCCACCTCCTTCGCCCGGCTGGCGGCTATCCGGATCAGCTCGCCGCCGATACGGGTGTACCACTGGGCCAACAACGCCTCGGACTCGAGCGTGACGGTGTTGGCCACCAGCCGGCCGCCGGGCTTGAGCGCAGCCCAGGCAGCGTCGAGCATGCCTTCGGTTGTCAATCCTCCGCCGATGAATATTGCATCAGGAGACGGGAGTTCGGCCAGCGCTGTCGGCGCCCGACCGTTCACGATCCGCAGCCCGGGAACCCCCAAAGCCTCAGCATTGCGACCGATCCGAGCCGCACGTTCGTTGTCGCTCTCGACCGCGATGGCACGGCAGGTCTGGTGTGCCCTCATCCACTCGATCGCGATGCTGCCCGCTCCCCCACCGATGTCCCAGAGCAGCTCTCCCGGCGCAGGTGCCAGCGAGGAGATGGTGACCGCGCGCACCTCACGCTTGGTGAGCTGTCCGTCGTCCTCGTACATCGCGTCGGCCAGCCCAGGGACGAGCCCCAGCCGAGTGCCCTCCGGACTCAGCAAGCATTCCACCGCCACCACATTGAGGGGATCGCCGACGGCTGCAGCCCAGGTCTGCGCGACTCCTGAGCGTCGAGTCTCGCCCGGCGCCCCGAGCTGCTCCAGCACCGTTATGGCGGACTCGCCGAAACCCTTGTCGGTCAACAGCTTTGCCACTTCGGCCGGCGTCCAAGCATCGCTGCTCAGTACCAGGATCCGCCGACCTTGGTGCAGGCTCGTCGTCAGTGATGCGAGCGGTCGTCCAACCAGGCTGACCACGTCGGTGTCCTCGACCGGCCAGCCCAGGCGGGCGCACGCAAGCGAGATCGACGACGGGTGCGGCAGCACCAGCAGACTCTGCGGCCCGACCTCTTCAACCAGCGCGCGCCCGATGCCGAAGAACATCGGGTCGCCGCTGGCCAGGACGACCAATCCCCGCGAGCGATAGCGGGAGACCAGCTCGGCAACGAATGGCCGCAGCGGGGAAGGCCAGGGAACCCGCTCCGCTGTGATGGTGTCGGGCAACAGGTCGAGCTGACGCTGGCCACCGATAAGCACCGCTGCCATCTCGATTCGGGCCCTGGCCGGCATCGTCAGACCCGACCAGCCGTCGGCACCGATCCCGACGAGCGCTATGTCGTGCCCTGGGGACGCAGACTGCTCGGAGGACGCCGTCATGCTGGTGGAGTCCTCGGGGTGCAACCCGGCGGCCGGCGCGCTGATCCCTGGACCAGCTTCCTTCAGGTCCTCCGGGACCAGCGAGAAGAGGACCATGTCCGCCCGGCCGTCGGGCACGCAGCAGGCGTTGCGCGCCACACCCTCGCGCACGAATCCTGCCTTCTCCGCAACTCGCTGGGACGCCGCGTTCCCGGTAGCGGCGAAAAGCTGGACCCGCTCGAAGCCGTGGTCGCGGATTGCCCATTCGGAGAGCACGCGGGTGGCCTGAGCGGCAACTCCGCGGCCACGAGCCCACGGCGCCACCCAGTAGCCCACCTCGGCGACCCTGGCCGCCCAGTTGACCTGCTTGAGATCGATCGCACCAGCCAGTCTCCCAGCCGACTCGATGGCGAACACGATGCCGGCTCCGGACTCGCGCTGGCCAGGTCCGAAGGTGCCGATGAACCATTCGGCGTTCGCCCGGGTATACGGCCGTGGCAGTGGCAGCCAGCGCAGTGTCTCAATGTCCTGGCATGCTTCGGTGACGTCATCCGCATCGGTCGGTGTGAAAGGACGCAGGATCAGATTTTCCGCCGCAAGCGTCGTCTCGGGGAAGATCGGCGTTGTCTCGGGTGCAGTCACTCGAAGATCGTAGGCGGTGAGCTCTTCTCAGAGATCGATGCCGACAAGCGCCACCAAAGCCGGAGTGTCCAGATGGTGCTCGATGGCGTCGGCGAGGCGATCAAGCATGGAGTCGCGTCGCGTGGCAAACCCCTCCGAATTGGGATCGGCCCGCCAGCGCACGCCCGCCTGGGACGCAACCTCGGTCAGGAACACCTGACGGAATCCGTCGTTCTCCAGGGCTCCGTGCCAGGTCGTCCCCCACACCGACCCGCACTGCCAGCCATCCAGGAATGGCTCCGCGTCAACACCGTCGAGCGTGCGCGCGGCCACCCCGTGGTGGATCTCGTATGCCGTTACCGCGTTTCCGCGCCACTGACCCACCGGTCGTCCCAGATGCTTGTCCGCTTCGAATCGCACCCGGATCGGGAGCAACCCAAGCCCAACAACCGTTTGGGCAGAATCGGACTCAACGCCATCGGAGTCATCGATGCTTTCGGCGAGCATCTGGTATCCACCACAGATGCCGAGTACCGGGCGTCCGGTCGCAGCCCGCCAGAGAACTACCTTGTCCAGCCCCCGAGAGCGCATCCACTCCAGATCCGACAATGTCGCCCGGGACCCCGGCAGCACCACCAGGTCCGCCCGCGCCACGACCTCGGGGTCGGCGGTCACCCGGACATCGACACCGGGCTCTGCGGCCAGAGCGTCAACGTCGGTGGCGTTGGAGACTCTGGGGAACCGGACCACAGCGACCGAAAGCGTTGCGCCAACGGCAGATTCGGCTGATGTTCCCGCCGAGGAGCCACCCGACCATCCCGATATTGCCAGAGCATCTTCACCATCAAGCCACACGTCGTACAGGAAGGGCAAAGTGCCCAGCACCGGGCGCGATGTGCGTTCCTCGAGCATCCGCAGGCCCGGCTCAAGAAGCGACAGGTCTCCGCGGAACTTGTTGACGATCCAGCCGCGGATGTGGGCCTGGTCCGCCTCGTCGAGCAGGGCCAAGGTGCCGTACATAGCGGCCAGCACACCGCCGCGGTCGATGTCACCAACGACGACCACTGGCAGGTCCACAGCCCGCGCCAAGCCCATGTTGACGTAGTCGCCCTCGCGCAGGTTGATCTCCGCGGGGCTACCTGCGCCTTCAGCAATGCCGACGTCGAACCGCGATGACAGGTCGCGAAATGC
>DATCQG010000128.1:0-13042 GCA_036569625.1 Dermatophilaceae bacterium
GCACGCAGCCCGTCATCGAAGGGGGTCTCCGAGCCGGACGGCATACCGCCGGGCTCGCAGGCCCCGTTCTCTCCCTCGTGGATGGTCGCACCGACCCACGCGATGATCTCGCCGTCACGCATGACCGGCACCAGCATCGACTGGTCAGTGTTGTGGACCATGCCGAAACGGGAGTCGTTGTGGAAGAAGCCGTCGCCGGGGTTGATGCCGACGGTCGGCTCGTTCTTCCAGTTCTTCATGATGTACCGGATCGGGTGGTGCAGGACCGCGGAGAAGGCGATCACGCCACGGTTGGACAGGTAGCAGACGTCGCCCTCTGCGGTGTAGACCGCGACGGACAGGTCGGCCCACTTGGCCCCCGGGGCCGCGCCCATGCTCTCGCACATCTCGAACGCCTCGTCCAGGGAACCGGCCAGGCGCTTTCTGATGCGGTCTATCTCAAGAGGGTTGATGCCGTTGGTGATGCACTCCTGCTCGTACGCAGTCCGCGGCATGATCTCGTGATGGCGCATGATCGCAGGATCCGGTCCGAGGAACAACGTGGTCTCGTCCATGAACTTGTCGACCCACTGCTGTTCCTGCTCGGACAGAAGCTGCGAAGTCTCGTCGTTTCCGTCGCGGACGTCTGTGTCTTGGGTAACCGTCATCTCTCTCAATCTCCTTTTGGTCTCAGCTACAGAAAGTGGGTGTCGTGAACTCAGTCGCTGAGTAGCCAGACGGCACCTTGGACGGTTGGTTCGAGCCGCCAGCCCGGTTCGACCAGGTAGGTGGTGTTCTCGGTCGTGACGATGGCCGGGCCGGCTATGACGTGCGTGTGCCTTAACGCCTCGGCGTCGTAGACGGGCGTATCGATCGGCTCGTCAGCACTGGTGAAGTGAACCTTGCGGTGGGAGACCGGCTCGGGAGCGGTCTTCTCTCCGCCAGCGACGACGGAGTCGAACTTGACGACCTCGCCCTCGATGTAGGACGCGACACGTATGGTCTGGACCCGAATTCCGGCCTCGGGTGCCTGGGTGCCCTCTCCGTAACGCCCGCCGAAGATCTCGGAGAAGGTCTTGATCAGGTGCAGGACATCGGCGACGCCTTCGACCCGGTTGATGTCGAAAGCAACAGCGGTGGTCACGAGCTGGTTGCCGTAGCGCATGTCCATCTCGAGCCGGTACTTGACGTCGGCCCGGTCGTAGCCCTGGCGGACAAGGTCCTCTGCGCCCTTGACCTCGAGCTCCTTGATGTAGGAGTTCATCACCGGGTACTGGTTGTACAGGCTGCGGTTCAGCGCGTCATACAGCACGACGCGGGCGCTGCGTTCATGGATGTGAAGCGGCTGCATGTTCCCGGCGCCCAGTGCCGAGAACACCGAGGCAAAGGGCGGGAACAGGATCTTTGTGATCCCGGCGCTGGCGGCGATCCCGCAGGCATGCAGCGGACCGTTGCCTCCGTAGGCGAGCATCGTGTAGTCCTCGATCAGGCCTCCGCGCGAACGCAGCTCCTTCTCGATGCCGATGGCCATCTGCTCGTCCACGGTGCTCTTGATGACTTTGGCAACCTCGATGGCTTCCAGGTCAAGCTCGTCGCACAGCGACTCCTCGATCGCATAGACCGACCGCTTCTTGTTGAGCTGGATGTGCCCGTTGGCGTAGTTGTCCGGGTCAAGGTAGCCCAGCAGCAGGTCGGCGTCCGTGACGGTCGGCTGAACGCCGCCTCGGTCGTAGCAGGCAGGGCCCGGGTCTGATCCTGCGGACTCCGGCCCGATCTGGATGGAATGGTGAATGCGGTTGAAGCCGGCGATGGAACCGCCGCCGGCACCAAGGGTGTTCAGGTGGATCATCGGCGCCGACACCATCCAGCGCCCGATCGTGGGCTGGAAGTCGTAGTGCCTGACCCCGCCCTCGGGCACCAGCCCGATGTCGAATGACGTGCCGCCCATGTCCATCGACACGACGTCACCGAGGCCGGTGGACTCGGAGAGGTGCTGGGCTGCGCCGACGCCGGCGATCGGTCCCGAGTGGATGGTCTGCAGGGCATCGGTGGAGTTTGGCTGCGCCATCCCGCCGGAGTTGTGGATCACCAGCATCGGCTTTGTGTAGCCGGAGTCACGCAGGTTGCTGGACAGCTGGTTCAGCGCATGGAACATCGTCGAGTGCAGGAAGGCATCCACGATGGTTGCCGTAGCGCGCACGTACTCACCCTTGCGACCGGACACCTGGCTGCTCAGCAGCACCGGGATGGAACCCAGCTCATGAGTGGGGTACTCGTCCAGAATGATCTCCAGGACTCGTTCCTCGTGGGCCGAGTTCTCGGTGGCGTTGGTCAGCGCGACGACGATCGCCTCGGCGCCGTTGTCGACCAGCTCACGAACCTGCTGGCGCACGTCGTCGTACATGATGGGCACCAGCACCTCGCCCACCGAGTCGATCCGTTCCTTGATCGAGCGGATCAGCTTGCGCGGCACCAGCGGTTCGGGTCGCTGGGCGTTGGGCATGTCGCCCTGTCTGACAGTGTCCAGCCCCTCGCCGTACCCACGCCCGCGTGACAACGGGATGGTGTCCTCGAAACCATGGGTGACCAGAGCCGCGATGCGCGGGCCCTTGCCCTCGATCAAAGCGTTGGTTCCCAGGGTGGTCGCGTAACGGACCGAGTCCACCTCGCGCAGGGCCTTGTCGCGATCCACCCCGGCCTTTTCGCAGGCGCGATCCAGGGCTTCGTTGAAGCCGAGTGCCAGGTTGTGGTGGGTTGTCAGCGCCTTGGACTCGATATAGAGATCGTCCCAAACGAAGAAACAGTCGCTGAAGGTGCCGCCGATGTCAACGGAGATGCGTTTCATGGTCACTTACCTCTCTGGTAGGTACGGCGGTTAGCTGGCGGCAGGAGAATGGGAGTGGCTGCCGGTCGACTCGAACCTGGCAGTGAAGTCGGTGACCGCGTTCTCGCCCGGCCCGTAGTTGACGACAACCTCGGCGTTGTCTCCGCTGGCTTCCCACTTCTCGCGAAGCGAGTCGATGTCCCAGATCATGTCCACTGTCGGAGGGTGGCCGGGGGGAAGGTATTCCGCCTCGATCTGGGTGCCGCACTGCGGGCAGCAGTACTCGAGAATGCGGCAGAAGGCTGGGTCCGGCGAGAACGTGAACTCGTACCGCTCAGGGTCGAGGATCGGCGGGTGGATCTCTCGGGGATCACGGTCGTAGACAAGTGTTCCCTCCTTGTAGTTGCCGCGGGCGTCGCCGAGGTCCTGGCCGCAGATCCGGCACAGCCACCTTTCGGAGTCGAGATCGATGAACAGGTACTCCGTCATAGGAACGCGCATGGTGCTCTACCTTTCGCAGAAAATGGTCTGGGTCGTTTATTGCGGAGCCGCTACTTCGCGTCGGTGAGCAGCAGGTCTCCTGCGGCCGAGATATCCAGGCTCCAGCCGCTGGGGACCCTTGCGGTGAAGAAGGGACCTTCGACGATGGCCGGTCCCGATGCCGTTGCACCGGGCTGTTGGTCCTCGAGCCGGTAGACCGAGATGGTGTCGACCTGCGTTGCGGATGAACGGACTGCACGGGTTCCGGAGGCCACTGCGTCGCTCTTGTCCGTGGGGACTCCGCCCTCGATCACGGGATGCGGCAGGCTGAAGGTTGCCTTGAGGGAGAGGATGAGGCTCTGCCCCTCTGTGAGCGAGGGAATCAGGCCATCGGAATACACCGTCGACGGGCAGGACGAGCCGTCCGCATTCTCGGTGACCAGCCTCCAGTCGAGCAGGCAGTCGCCCAGCTCATGCCCTTCCTGGAACATGTCTCGCGAGGCCTTGGACCCCATCGCTTTCTTCGCTTCGTCGACAGCGTTTGCATCCATACCCGTGATGTTGGTTTCGTACGTCTGGGCGATGTCAGAGAAGCTGATCCCGAAGGCCGAGAAGACGGCGGCGAGCTTGGGCACCAGCACGTGACGAACACCGGCGATCCGTGCGGCGCTGCAGGCACTCATGGGTCCGCCACCTCCGAAGGCAGCCAGAGTGGTCGTCTCGGGGTCCTCGACGAAATGCGCGAATGCTCCGGCCATCTTCTGCGAGTAGGCATCTTCCATCCGGACCAGCGCTTCCTCCAGGCTGATCTCCAGGGGTTCGGCGATGGTCTTCGTGATGACTGCTCTCGACCGTTCAGAGTCGAGAAACATCTCACCGTTGAGGTACGTCTCAGGATCGAGCACGCCGAGAAGCAGATTCACGTCCGTGATGGTTGCCTGCGTTCCGCCGAAGCCGAAGCATGCCGGCCCGGGGGCGGCGCCGACACTCTCGGGACCGACGGTGACCTGGCCGCCCTCGACGGCAATGATGGAGCTTCCACCCACGCCGGTCGAGTGGACGTTGCTCATCTCGTAGGAGATGGACACTCCCTTGACCGAACCATGGCGATCAGTGGAGATCGTCGAGTTGCTCACCGCACCAACATCTGTGGTGGTACCACCCACATCGATCATCAGAACGTTCTTGAGGCCGTATGCCTCGGCCAGCGCCCGGGTACCTTCCAGGCCGCCGCGCGGTCCGGATGAGTAGGTCTTCAGTGCCACCGACTTGGCCACCCGCGACGAGGCACCGTCGTTGCGGTAGATCAGGAGAGGGTTCTTGATCTTGTGCGCCCGCAGGCGGTCCTCTGCGTTGTAGAGGAATCGTTCAACGGTCGGGTGAAGGTAGGAGTTGAGGATCCCGGACCAGATCTGACGGGAGCGCAAAGTATCCGTTGCGAACTCCCAGGAGAAGAGGACCGGAACAGATCCCAGAAGATGCCGCGGGAAGTTCTTGAGCATCGCGCGCTTGTACAGGTGCTCGCGCTCAAGGGTCGCAGCCGCGACGATGAGACGCTCGGCTCCGGCCGTCGTCAGGCGGTTGATCTCGGCTACGAAAGCCGTTCGCAGCACATCGTGCGCGCCTTCGCTGGGCAGAAGGCCGACGCGGTCACCGATGAGATCATCGAAGAGCAACGCAGACTCGTCGGAGGCACGCAGCTCGTCGACCAGCCCAGCATCGTCGGTGATGAGCCCGATGAGCGGACCGTCGCGCTCGATCAACGCGTTGGTGCCCTGTGTGGAGGAGTAGCGGATGTGCCGGGTCGAGTGCAGCAGCTTGGCGAGGTCTGGTTCCCCGTACAGCTGTGTCGACGCCTTGGTCATGCCATCGAACAGACACTGTGAGAGATCGACCGGGGTCGTAAGGGTCTTCGTGAAGGTGAAGTTCCTTCCACTTCCGACGACGATGTCAGTGAGGGTCCCACCGTTGTCGATGTTGATCAGGCGCTCCATGATGGTCCCTTTTCGTTTGACTGAGAGGCGGGCTGCGGGTCTGGGTCTGGAGGCGGCTGCCCTGAAGATCAGCGACTGCCTTGAAGACCAAGAGTCACGGAGGAGCCGACGGGTGACCTGTCCCAAATTTGGACAGTGACCGACTTCAGGCCTCGCGTTGGTGTCAACCGGCTGGCGTTGACCCCAACGCACGAAACCAATGGGTGCTGCGTGTCTCACATTCGGACACCTCGTGAACCCCACAGGTTGTCGCCAGGTCTTCCTTGAGCACCTGTCGCAGCGCACTATGGGTGCGTTGAGGGAAGAAGGTCCGAAATGGGAAGTGCCGACCTGCGCCTACGCATCAGAGCCGCGCGCGAGGGATTCTTGGCGACGGGTGCGACTCACGAGAGCGCGGTCGATGACGTTGTGGCTGCCTCGTGGCAACGTTCGCGCAGCGCTGGCGTCGATGCCGCAGCCTCCCAAGCGCCTTTCTACTCAGACTTGGACATCTCGTCGCGGTTGGTCCGCTGCTCGCGACCAGTCATTGACCGTTTGAGTGAGGAGACGGCGGAAATCCCGCTGAGCATCGCGCTCACCGACGGCAAGGCCCGGGTGCTCACCCGCGTGGACAACGCCCGGTCGATAGGTCTGCTCCTGGACAACGTCTGGTTCGCCCCGGGCTTCGACTATGCCGAAGGAGGCATGGGGACCAATGGCGTGGGCACGGTCTTCGAGTCCGGGCAGCCGATTCAGATCGTGGGACCCGAGCACTTTCATGAGCGTCTGCAACCATTCGCCTGCTCGGGTAGCCCGATCCGGGACCCGCTCAGTGGCCGTATCGAAGGCGTCCTGGACATCAGCTGCGTGACCGAGCATTCGAGTCCACTGATGCACTCGCTGGTCCGGTCTGCGGCCCACGACATCGAGCGCAACCTGCTGATCGACCGCAGCCAGTGCCAGCAGGCCTTGTTCGAGACATTCATCCGCACCGAAGCACGCTCTCACGGTGCAGTCGTGGCTATCGGCGGCGCAGTTGTCATGGCCAACGCCGCCGCCCAGGGACTTCTCACACCGGTGGAGCAGGCGACCATCCAGGATCACGCGCGCTACCTGATGAGCCGGCCGGGCCGCACGGTGGACCAGCTCGAGCTGACCACTGGCAAGGTCGTCCGTATCAAGGGCACGCGCATCGTTGTCGGAAATGACATTGCAGGGGTGGTCATCGAGATCGCCCTGGTCGCCGAGGGCGCGCCCCTGCCACCGCCGAGCCTGGCCATCGCAGATCAGCCAGTCCCCCGACTTACG
The DNA here is from genome assembly GCA_036569625.1 of Dermatophilaceae bacterium. Lineage (GTDB taxonomy): Bacteria > Actinomycetota > Actinomycetes > Actinomycetales > Dermatophilaceae > UBA4719. The sequence continues at coordinate 6,565 of DATCQG010000128.1, forward strand.
CTGCACAACGGCTCGAACCTCATTCTGCCGCCCCTGGGCACTCCCTCCACACTGAGCGGCAGCGGTCAGTCCCCCCTGTGGAAGCGTGCCTGCAACGACATCGCGTCTGCCTCGTCGACCCACGACGCGCTGCTGGTTATGGGAGAGACCGGGACCGGGAAGTTCTCACTCCTCGCCGAGATCTATCACCTGGTGAACCCTGGCGGCCGAAGCCTGCTCATCGACGCTGTCGACATCTCCACAGACTTTTACGATGATGCCGAGGCGGCCCTCGAGGCGACGGCCCGGCCGACGCTGTATATCTTCAGGAACATCGATGAGCTGTCCACGGACGGGGTTGAGGAGCTCAACAAGTTCTTGTTGACGTTGGCCGACAGCGAACGACCGGTCTACGTCGCCGCGACGCTTTCGGATGCCAACATCGACTCAGACCTGCCGTTCCGGGACCTCCTCGTGCACTTCCAACAGGCTGTGACTGTGCCGCCACTGCGCCACAGAACGGAGGACATCGCCGACGTCGTGGCCCAGGTGCTCGACAAGATCTCCCACAAGCGACCCACCCGCGTCGGTCCCGCCGCCATGCGCGTCATCTGCCGCTACACCTGGCCCCGGAACATCACCCAGCTCGAGGAAGCCCTTGCCGCGGCACTTCTGCGGCGACCGGTCGGGGACATCCAGCCCGAGGACCTACCCGGCTACTGCCATGACTCGGCCCGACGTCAGCTCACGGGCATGGAGGCGATCGAGCGGGATGCGATCGTCAAGGCCCTCCGCGACGCGGGCGGAAATCGTGTCCAAGCCGCCGCGACGCTGGGGATCGCCCGTTCTTCGCTGTACCGCAAGCTCAAGAGCTTCGGCATCAGCACGATCTGACGACCGGGGGTCCACCCGGCCGAGGAATCTGCTCAGCTCATCATCGCCCGATGAGGTCATGTGCGTTTGTTCGGGCCTGCTCAGCTCGTAACCCCAAAGGGCCAGGTGCGGTGTATCGAGAGGCTCACGTTGGCGCCGGGATACCGAGCGGTCCGACCGGTTTCGCGGACCAACAAGGTTCCTCCGGCAACGTCGACGGCGTAGTCGGTGTGCGGCCCGCGATATCGAACGTGGGCAACGGTCCCCGGAGTGTCTCCCCCGAACGAGACCCAGTCGGGGCGCACCAGCCGTGCCTGCACTGACGGCTCTGGGCCGTTGGCCAGACCCGTTCCCAGGAGGGAGACAGGTCCGGTGAGCCGGGCCACGTCAAGGTCCACCGGTCGCTCGTAGACCTCCCCCGGCGTCCCGACCTGGACCACCCGCCCAGCTCGCAGGACGGCAACCAGGTCAGCAACCGCGAGAGCCTCGGTGGCGTCATGCGTGGCATAGACCGCTGCTGCGCCCAGCGACTGCCTGCGGCGAGCGATCTCCTCCAGAACCACGCCGCGGAGGTGTGGGTCGAGGTGGGCCGTCGGCTCGTCGAAGAGGAACAGAGCCGGGTCGCGGCAAAGCGCTCTGGCCAGACCTACCCGCTGCTGTTCACCACCAGAAAGCTGGGCGGGCAGACGGTCGGCCAGCTCGGTGAGACCGAACTGTCCGAGCAGGTCCCCGGCGTCCTTCCGAGCCTCCGCACGCGACCGACCCCTGCGACGAATCGGATAGGCGACGGTGTCCAGAACACTCAGGTGAGGCCACAGGGCTGCGCCCTGAAAGACGAGGCCGACCTCCCTGTGCTCAGGAGCGACCCACGTGCGCTTACCCGCAACGACCTCCCCAGCCAGCCACACTTCACCGCCGGTCGGCCGGATGAAGCCGGCCAGCGTGTGCAGCAAGGTCGTCTTGCCCGAGCCCGAGGCCCCCAACAACGCGAGAACCTGTCCCTGGCCGACCTCAAGGTCGACGTCGGTCAACGCCGGGACGGGGCCGTAGGCCACAGAAAGTCCACGGCACGTGACGGCAGATGAGTTCTCCCCGGTCATCGTAGCTCGGCCTTCACAGGATGCAGACGATGCTCACGACGGCGAACAACCAGGCTGCCCATGCCGAGCAGCATCAGCAGCGGCACGGTCAGGATTACCGCCATGGCGGCGCTGATGCCGATGTCGCCCAGCTGTTGCTGGTTCAGAACCACGACGGCGAACGTCGCAGTGTCGGGGCCATAGAGGATGCTGCTCATCGTGAGCTCGTGCAAGGCGAAGAGCATCACGATGCCGGCCGAGGTTGCCAGCGCCGTGGCCATGAGTGGCGCGGTGATGGTCCGCAGCACCTCGAAGGGGCTTGCCCCGCTCGACCTGCCGGCCTGACCCAGCTCGGGGGCCACCCGGTCAACCCCCCCGGCCAGCACGCGATAGCCCAGCCCCCAGGACTTCGCCAGATAGGCCATGAGGATGATGATGGCCGATCCACCGATCCATGTCCCGTAGGCGACCAGAGTCCCCACCGCAACGGCCGACCCGGGAATCGCGAAACCCAGGGTTACGGCTGTCCCCAGCCGATGGCGGGACTCACCACCGACCCCCACAACAACGGCGGCCATCGCCGTCACCAGGAGCGCGGCGGCGGCCGCCAGCACAACGCTGCGGGTCAGCGCGACGCCGGCCTGGCCGCTGAGCGCCGCTCGATATCCGGCGAGGTCCCAGTTCCCGGGCACCGGGGCAACACCGGCTGCGCGGGTGAGCGAGGTGAGCGCCAGTGCCAGCAACGGCACTGCGGAGGTCAGTACGACGTACGCCGCAACCGTTCCTGTGACCAGGCGGGAGGAGCGGTTGCGAGCATCCGTCTCCGACGTGCCGGAAGCACCATACCGGGCCTGCTTCGTCCCGACCCGGCCAAGCCCACGGTCCGCGGCGCTGAGCGCGATGAGAACCAGAGCCACCATCACGAGTGCCGTTGTGCTCAGCCGGCCGAATGCCTCGGGGCCGACCGAGAGAGTCAGCTGCTGGTAGACGAGCGTCGCGAGGGTCTGGTACCCCTCCGCCGAGCCGAGCACCTGCGGGACCGCGAAGCTGTTGACACTGCTCACGAACACCAAAGCGGCGGCGGCAGTCAGCGCGCCGCGCAACAGCGGCAGGTCGATGGTCCAGAACGTCACCCATGGGCCTGCCCCGCTGGAACGGGCAGCGCGGGCCAGGTCGGGTTCGCGTCGTACGGACATGGCTGCGGTCACGATCAGCCAGGCCAGGGGCACTGAGTCGACCGTGAGCAGCAGCCCGATGCCGAACGGCCCGTAGAGTCCCGGGAGCGTGAAGCCGAGGAGGTGATCACTCAGCCCGCCCGCGCCATAGGCCTGGGTCCAGCTCAATGTGATGGCGAACTGGGGCACCAGCACAGGCACCAGCAGCGCCAGACGCCAGCGGGCCGTTGCCCGGAGCAACGCTCGGTCGAATGCCATTGCCAGGGCCGTGCCCACGGCAACCGAGATCGCGGTGACGATCACCGCCAGCAGGACCGTGTGCCAAAGCGCCGTCATGACTTCGGCGCCGCGCAGCTGCTGGGCCATCGAGCTCCAGCCCTGGTCCAACGCACCACGGGCGAGCGACACCAGGGGCATTGCCACGAGCACCCCGAGGAGGGCGAGAACGACGCCGATCCCGAGCACTCGCAGAGCTCCCGCGCCGACGGGCGCAGGCGTGGATGCCTCGCGGCTCACTGCACGAAGGTGGACCGGTACTTCGCCAGCAGCTCCTGCTGATGACCGAAGAGCGCCGCCCAGTCAGGTGAGACCGGGGTTGCGCCGGCAGGCTGCGGCGGGCCGCTCACTCCAGAGATGATCGGCTGCCAACCAGTGTTGGAGATCTGTTGCTGCCCCTGCGCGGACAGCACATAGGCCATGAACTCCTTGGCGGCCACAGAATGCGTGGACCGTGCTGTCATGGCGATCGGGCTATAGAGCACGATGGCTCCCGGCTTGGGCCAGACAATGACGATGGGCGAACCCTTCTTCACCGCTGTGCGGGCTCCGGAGTCGAGGGTGATGCCCAGCTGGTATCGGCCCTGGGCGACCTCCGTGACCACGTCCGGCACGCTTGCAACCTGCTTGGCGCCGTTGAGCCGTAGTGCGCGATAGAAGTCCATCCCCATCCCCGGAGCCTGCGAGAAGTAGGCCAGTGCCGCGAAGGCAGAACCCGCGAACGCCGGGTCGGGCAGGGCCACCTTGTCCCTGTATGCCGGGCTGGTCAGATCGGCCCACGTCGTGGGCTGTGGCCTCAGGTCCTTTCGGGCCACGATCACCAGGTAGAGGAGCCGGGTCCCCCAGAACTCGGGTGTGCGGTACTGCTCCGGCACGGATGTCAGCTGGGGCAGCGGCCAGGGCGCGAGCAGGTGCTGGTCGGTGTAGGACTGCATGGAAAGCGGGTCAGTGCCCCAGATGGCATCGGCGTGTAGTCCACCCGAACGCTGGTCCGCCGCGATCCGGGCGTTGAGCTGGCCGGTTGGTGCGCGAAACACCGTGACCTTCGATCCGGGATGAGCTTTCTCGTAACCACCCACGACCGCGTCGATGGTGTCCTGGGTCACTGAGGTGTAGAGCGTCAGCGACTGCGGGACACCTGCTGGAGAGGGGCTCTGCTCGGCAGCCTTGATGGCCGGGCTGCCGCAGGCGACCAGAGTCAGAACGCCCAGCGAAGCCAGCCACACCCGCACACCCGAGCGCTTTCTCGTGACCTTCACGAGATGGCCAACGCGGTGCCTCGATGTTCGACCCCGGTGTTGGCGATCCTTAGGTGGCGCACTGTGTAGAGCCGTAGCTGGCGTAGCTGCAGGGAGGTGAGCTTGTCGCAGATCCAGTGCCAGTGCAGCGACACCACGTCCCCCGGCACCAGGTCGTCCACGAAACCGGTGGAGCCAACGGCGCAGGTGGCCTTCTCCAGGACGGGCTCCCCGAGGGCGAGGTGCCTGCCATCCCATTCCAGCAGTCTTGTCTTCACCACGGCCTCGTCACCTGCCACGGAAACCACTGTCCCCCAACGGATGCGGCAACGGTCCAGGACGTTCAACGCAGTGGGGGCCTTGCGATCGTCGCGCAACAGGCCGACCCAGGGATAAACCTCAAAGACGTGGAAGCTGTGATGAGGCACTCCGCCGGCGACAACCCCCTCGGCCAGGTGTGAGAACTGGTGACCGGTGCGTGAGCGGAACCGGTCCTCCATCGAGTTACCGATCTGGGTCGCACTGATGGTCTCCAGCAAGGGGGTGCCCACCCAGTAGGCCTCCACGACCCTCCGGTCCAACGGGTCGTGGATGCCCGTGCTGCGAGCGATCAGCTCGAGATAGGGCCACGCGCCGGCAAACCCCTTCGCCAGCTCCACCAGTCCGGCGTCGGTGACGCCACTTGTGCCGTACTCGAAGAGCGAAAGGTGGTCAGCCGGCCCGCAGTAGCCCAGGACGTTGGGCGGGTAGGCATAGCGCGCGAAAAGCTGTGCACCGTTGATCTTCGGGGGCGACGTATTCGGTTGCGCCACCTGTGTGCCCACTGCTGATCAACCTCTCGCCCCATCAGTTCCAGGCCCAGGCGGGCCTGCGTCGCGTTCTCCTCGTCGACGCGTTCGAGGGCGAACCCCATGTGGATCGGAACGCAGTCACCTGGTCGCACACTACCCTCGTCGAGCAGGCGGAGGTTGACCCGCCGCGACAGCAGGTGATGCAGAGCCCGTATGGCGACCATGCGGCTCGCCTCAGCCCGGGGACCGGTAACGACAAGGGATGGGGCCAATGTCGCAATGGTGTTGATCGCGGCCTTGTCTTGCCCTACCAGGCGCATGAGAAAGGGCCCCTGACCAGCGTTTCCGCTGGTCATCCCTGTAGGAGCGGGGCCCTTTGTGCACGTGGTGGCAGGTGAAGGATTCGAACCTTCGAAGCTTTCGCGATGGATTTACAGACCACAGGCGGCAAGCCTGTGACCAGCGACAATACCTGTCCCCCGACAACTTCCGTGCGTATTCCCCACAGATAGCCGACAACGGCCTACTACAGCCGGACACTTCAGCGAGCGGTTCGCGTTCACGACGTCGCAGCACAACGTCGTGCCCGACACCGAAGACGCGGGCGTCATGGTTGAGATCGAACGTCACCTCAACTCGCCGAGCGCCCAGATCGACGCTTCGCCTCCTGCGACATCAGCGCCGAGTGTGCCGGGATGACCCACGGTCTGTCCGATGCGACGCGGATCCTCGGCGAGGTGCAGCGGCCTGTGGTCGTCGTCTGTTTAGAAAACTTCTTGGACAAGATCGCTCAGCCCGGTGGGCTCAGCGCCAGCCCGTGATCACGTCAGCTGACTGATCAGGGCTTCTTCTCGCGCTCCGAGTCCAGGCGTCGTGCCCGGCGCGCGGTGACGCGCAACTGTGTGAGCCGGACGACGCCCACGATTGCGACGACGGCAGCGCCGGCGACTGCCGCGATGAACAACGCCGTCCCCAGCGGCAGGGATCCGGTGAAGCCCAGGTAGTGCAGCTCGACGACGTCCTGGTTCTGCAGGATCAGGATGATGAGCAGCACCAAGAGCACGAGC
>DATCQG010000129.1:0-17566 GCA_036569625.1 Dermatophilaceae bacterium
CAGGTCATCGACCTCACGCAAGAACGGCCCCAGCTCGGCGTTGCCGACCGAGACCACCGCGTCCCCCAACCCGGCCAAAAGCGAGGACGCCGCGGCCACGCCGGCACGGCGTTGCTCGATCGTCGGAGTCTGTCCCATGACCAGAACCTAGACCCGACCACCGACACACCCCCGGCTCCGAATCCACCGACCCCCGCGCGAACTGCCCTGTGCATAAACGTAATTCGGCACCCAAACTGTGCTAGGCCAACCACAACACCACCCGACCCCCTAGGTTTGGCACCTGGCCCACCACACCGTCCCTAGGTTTGGCACCTGGTCCACCACACCGCCCCTAGGTTTGGCACCTGGTCCACCGCACCGTCCCTAGGTTTGGCACCCGGCCCACCACACCGTCCCTAGGTTTGGCAATCTCAGCCGACAACGGGTGCGGCGTCGCCTGCGTCGCGTGCCGCCACGTCACCAGTGACACCGCGTTGCCAGGCCCACCGACCGACGGTGAACACGTAGGCGAGGAAACCCACCTCGGCCAGTGCGCCGATGCTGATCCGGGCCCACGTCGGCAGCGGTGAGGGAGTGACGAAGGCCTCGATAACCCCCGAGACTGCCAGCACGACCACAAGCCCGAGGGCCACAGCCATCGCCGAGCGCCCTTCCTGGGCAACGGCGGCGGCCCGAGTTCGCGGGCCCGGGTCGATCCATGCCCAGAACAGCCGCAGGCCGGTGGCGCCGGCCACGAAGACCGCGGTCAGCTCCAACAGCCCGTGCGGAAGGATCAGACCGAAGAACAGCGCGCCACGGTGGTGGTTGATCATGATCGCGCCGATGAGCCCGACGTTGAGCACATTCTGGAAGAGCAGATAGACGACCGGGACGCCGAGGACCCCGAGCGCGATGCACAGGGCCGTGAGCCAGGCGTTGTGCGTCCAGACCTCTGCGGCGAAATGGGTCGCCGCGAACTCGCTGTAGTAGTGCTGGAAGTCCGTGTTCACGAGCTTGTCGATCTCGGAGGGAGACATCAGGGTGGACTCGAACTGAGGGTGTGAGAGGAACCACCACCCGATGACCAGGGCAGCCCCGATGTTGGCAAGAGCGGTGAGGATCCACCACCGACGGGTGCGATACAGGGCGGCAGGAAAGGTGTCGCTGAAGAAGCCCCGAAGATCCGACCAGGCAACCGATCTCGTTCCAGCAGAGCGAGTTCGGGCTCGCGCCAGCAGCGACGACAGATAGGTCACCAGACTCGGGTCCGGTGCGGCCGAACGGACGACGGACAGGTGCGTGGCTACCCGCTGATACAGGTCGAGGATCTCGTCGGCCTGCGCGCCGCTGCCCGATCCGTGGCGCGCCAGGTACTCCAGTCGGCTCCACTCCCCCTGATGGGCTGCAACGAACGCGTCCAGATCCACGACCACACTGTATTCGCGACCGCCCCTGCGCGAGGGTCATGCCCGGTTAGGCTGACCGGATCATGAACGGCAATGGAGCATGAGCAGCAGCACCCTGGGCGTCGGTGTCGACGACCTCGTCACCGGTGAGGCCGTCGCTCTGGAGCTGCCCGCTGCCGGCGTCGCCATCCGCGCCCTCTCCGGCGCGCTGGATCTGCTGATCGCGGTCGTGGCCATGGTGGTCGGGCTGATGATCGCAACGACGATGACCGGCAACGCCGACGACGCCATCATCGGCGTCGCCATGACGGTGCTGATCGCTCTTGTCTCCGTCGGCCTGCCGACCGCGATGGAGACGCTGACCCGTGGTCGTTCGGTGGGCAAGCTGGCGACGGGCCTGCGCACCGTGCGCGACGACGCCGGGCCGATCGGCTTTCGCCATGCCCTGACCCGCGCACTGGTCGGGTTCGTCGAGATCTGGACCCTGTTCGGGGTGCCCGCCCTGGTCAGCGTACTGGTGAGCAGCAAGGGCAAACGGCTCGGGGACTACGCAGCGGGAACCTACGTGGTGCGCGAGCGGGTCCACATGACCTTGCCACCGCCTCCGATGATGCCCCCACAGCTTGCCGCATGGGCGGCCGGTGCAGACGTCGCCCGGCTTCCGGACGGCCTGGCCATGGCGGTCCGGCAGTTCCTCATGCGCGCGCCGCGGCTGAGCACCCAGTCGCGAACGGCCCTCGGCGCCCAGCTGTGCGAGGAGGTCGTTACGTATGTCGCTCCGCGGCCCCCTCCTGGCACGCACCCAGAGCTCGTGCTCGCTGCGGTCATAGCCGATCGTCGCCGCCGCGACGCGATCCGGCTGCAGCGGGATGCAGCCCTGCGCCGTCGTCTCATCCCGTTGGACCCGATCGACTCGCAGTCCTCGTAACGTCAACCCCACCTGGGATGGTCAGCTCGGGATCAGCGCGGCGAATCCCGGCTTGACCACGCCGTCGATGATCGCCAGCCGCTCGTCGAAGGGGATGAAGGCCGATTTCATGGCGTTGATCGTGACCCAGCGCAGGTCCTCCAGGGTCCATCCCGCGTCATTGACGAGCAGCGACATCTCCCTGGTCATGGACGTGCCGCTCATCAGACGGTTGTCGGTGTTGACGGTGACCCGGAACTTGAGCCTCTTCAACAGCGAGATCGGGTGCAGTGCAATGGATTCGGCCGCCCCTGTCTGCACGTTGCTGCTCGGACACATCTCGAGCGGGATCCGTCGGTCGCGAACGTATGACGCGAGTCCGCCGAGGACGACCTCGGACGGGTCCGCTGCGGCTGCATAGGGGACATCAGCGGCATACGGTCTGGCTGCGACCCGAAGGTCGTCGACGATCCGGACGCCATGACCGAGTCGGTCGGCGCCACACCACTGGATCGCCTCCCAGATGCTGGGGAGCCCAAAAGCCTCACCTGCATGGATGGTGAAGTGGGCATTCTCGCGACGGAGGTACTCGAACGCGTCGAGGTGCCGGGTTGGCGGAAAACCTGCCTCGGCCCCCGCAATGTCGAAGCCCGCGACGCCCTCATCGCGGTAACGCACCACGAGTCTCGCGATCTCGGTCCCCTTGGCGGCTTGGCGCATCGCGGTCAGCAGCGCGGTCACCCGGATCCCCTGACCCGACTCCGCTGCGATCTGCTCGCCGTCGCGGAAGCCGGCGTTTACGGCCTCGACCACCTCCTCGAGCGAGAGCCCGTCCTCCAGGTGCTGCTCAGGGGCGTAACGCACCTCGGCATAGACCACACCGTCGGCCGCGAGATCCTGCACGCATTCGCTCGCGACCCGGTGAAGTCCCTCCACCGTCTGCATGACAGCCAGCGTCTGGCCGAACGTCTCGAGGTAGCGCTCAAGTGACCCCGAGTCTGCGCTGCCCCGGAACCAGGCGCCCAGCGCGTCGGCCTCATCCACCGGAAGTCCTTGGTAGCCAACAGCTTCGGCCAGCTCGATGATCGTCTGGGGGCGGAGTCCGCCGTCGAGGTGATCGTGCAGCAGCGCCTTCGGGACGCGGTGCAGGGTGTCGTCGGTGAGCAATCAGTCCTCGCGGTTGACGGCGTTGGGAGAGAAGGCCGGGAGGCAGACAGCAACGTACTCGGCGCCGTCCGGTCCGCTGGAGTATCGGACCCGCTCCCCGGCCTGGGCGAGGATCGACTGCCCAGCCAGGGCGGTCGTGGGCCCACCCTCGTGGTCGACGATCACCGACCCCTTGAGGACCAGGGTGATCTCGTCGAACTCCGGTGTCTGGAAAGGCTCTGCCCAGCTGGCGGGGGCGACCATGTGGGCGACAGAAACGGCCAGGGTTCCGGTGCTGATCAGGCCGACGTGCTCGCTGATGATCTTGCCGCCGGGAACCGGGATGCTCGCGGGTGTGCTGATGAGTCGTGGCATTCGCTCACACTAGCGGCAGGTCGAGCGCAGCCCTGGGCGTCCGGCTGTTCAGCTGATCCGGTCGATCACGAGCGGAAGCAGATCGGGCCTGGAGTCCTCTGGCGCGATGAAGTACGCACCGTCCAGCGCCTCGATGGCACGGTCGAACCGCTCGGGGGTGTCGGTGTGAAGCGTCATCAGCGGGTCGCCGGCCCGCAGGACCGCGCCGGGTTTGGCGTGCATCTCGATGCCCGCGCCAGCCTGGATCACGTCCTCCTTGCGCGCCCGCCCCGCGCCCAGCCGCCATGCCGCTATCCCGACCTTGAGGGCGTCGAGCTGGGTCAGCACACCAGTGCCGGGGGCGAGGATCTGGTGGGTCTCCCTCGCGACCGGCAACGGCGCGGAGGGGTCACCACCCTGGGCGGCGACCATCCGTCGCCATACATCCATGGCTCGTCCGTCCCGAAGAGCATCGGCAGGGTCGACGTCTCCCCGGCCGGCCGCGGCCAGCATCTCGCGGGCAAGGACCAGGGTCAGCTCCAGAACGTCAGGCGGGCCACCGCCGGCGAGAACCTCGACCGACTCGCGAACCTCGAGAGCGTTGCCGGCGGTCAGACCGAGGGGGGTCTGCATGTTGGTCAGCAGCGCCACCGTGTTGACCCCGGCGCCCTGGCCGAGCTCCACCATCGTGCGTGCCAGCTCACGAGCGGAGTCGACATCCTTCATGAATGCGCCGGAGCCCACCTTCACATCGAGAACCAGCGCGCGGGTGCCCTCGGCGATCTTCTTGCTCATGATCGAGCTCGCTATCAGCGGGATTGCCTCGACGGTGCCGGTGACGTCCCGAAGGGCGTACAGCTTCTTATCGGCCGGGGCCAGCCGGTCCCCGGCTGCGCAGATCACGGCGCCAACCTCCTCGAGCTGGCGCATCATCTCGTCCGTGGACAGCGCCGCCCGCCAGCCCGGGATCGACTCGAGCTTGTCCAGAGTTCCACCTGTGTGTGCGAGCCCCCGACCCGAAAGCTGAGGAACCGCAACCCCACACGCCGCGACGAGGGGGGCTAGCGGGAGCGTGATCTTGTCCCCGACCCCGCCGGTCGAGTGCTTGTCCGCGGTTGGGCGGGACAACGACGAGTAGTCCATCCGCTCGCCGGACGCGATCATCGCCGCGGTCCAGCGGGAGATCTCGCGGCGGTTCATACCGTTGAGCAGGATCGCCATCGCCAGCGACGACATCTGTTCCTCGGCCACTGCTCCGCGCGTGTACGCGTCGATCACCCAGTCGATCTGAGCGTCGGTCAGCTCCTGCTTGTTGCGCTTCGCGATGATGACATCAACGGCGTCATGGGCCGCCACATCAAAAAAGTTGGTCACGCGAGGATCCTCTCTCATCCTGTATGCCGGGATGCTGGCTGACGCGCACAACCTGCTCAGTGCTGGGGTGGGGTGACGTTCTCGAGATCGCCGCTGCCGAAGGCGTCGGGCAGCAGCTCGGCCACGGTACGAACGCCGGTGGCTGTCATGACCTGACAGCCCGGTCCGCCGTTCTCCCACAGCAGCTGACGGCACCGCCCGCAGGGCATCAGGGGGTCAACGCTGGCGTTGACACAGGACACCGCCACCAGCCGGCCACCGCCGCTCACATGCAGCGCCGAGACCATCCCGCACTCGGCACACAGCGTGACCCCGTATGCCGCGTTCTCGACGTTGCACCCGGTCACGATGCGGCCGTCGTCGACCAGTCCGGCCACACCGACCGGGAAGCTGCTGTACGGCGCATAGGCACGGTGCATCGCCTCGGTCGCCTTGGCACGCAAGAGATCCCAGTCGACGGACGCGGCCTGGCTCAACGGATCAGCCCTTGACATAGGGTTCGCCGTCCGCGGCAGGCGCCCGGACCCTTCCCACGAGTCCGGCCACAGCGAACAGGGTGGCGAGGTACGGCAGCATTGCCAGGAAGCTGGACGGGATCGTGACCGGGGTCTGGGTGAAGGACAACACGGTCTGCAACGCGTCTGCGAATCCGAACAACAGCGCTGCACCGATGGCGCCGCGGGGGCTCCATCGACCGAAGATGACTGCTGCCAGCGCGATGAAGCCCTTGCCCGAAGAGATGTTCTTTGAGAATGCACCCACGGCGCCGATGGTGAGGAACGCACCTGCCAGGCCCGCCACCATGCCGCCGTAGACGACGTTGCGGTAACGCGTGCGGGCAACGTTGATGCCCACGGTGTCGGCTGCCTCGGGATGCTCACCGACCGCCCGTGCGCGTAGACCCCACCGGGTCCTGAAGAGCGCCACGTCGATGACGACGATCAGGATGTAGGTGAGATAGACGATGACGTTGGTGTTGAACAGCAGAGGCCCCACGATGGGCACGTCGCCCAGCACAGGGATCTTGATCGGGTCGAAGAAGCCGGGGTTGTTCAGGGTGTCCTGGTTGGGCTGCATGAGAGCGTCGTAGATGAACCCGGTGAGGCCGAGGGCGAGGACGTTGAGCACCACTCCGAGAACGACCTGGTTGACGTAGTACCGGATGGCGAAGACGGCGAGCAGCAGACCCATCAGCCCGCCGGCGATCACTGCCGCCACCACGCCAAAGCCGTTGTTGTGAACGAGCGTACCGACCAAGGCACCCGCCCAGGCACCGGAGAGCATCTGCCCCTCGATAGCTATGTTGATGACACCTGAGCGCTCGCACAGGACCCCCGCCAGCGCACCCAGGATCAGGGGTATGGCAAGGAAGATGGACTGCTGCAGCAGGCCGAGCAGGTCAAGAGTGCTGCCCTTGCTTCCGCCCGTCGCCGCCCAGCACAGGAAAGCGACCATGAAGCAGGCCCCGGTGGCGATGAGCACCCATGTCATGGCGCGCTTGCGGAAACCCCTTGCGATCTGAAATACACCGAGTCCGATGACGACGAGGCCGAGCAGGACCGCGGTGAGTCGAGCTGGAAGCGTCAGGTTTGGAACCTTGATGCTCGCATCGGCCGGTGCGAGCTGGAACGAGGCGTGATATCCGGACCGCGAGCCCAGGCCCAGCAGCAGGACGGAGACCAGGCCGACCAGGATCAATGCGCTTCCGGTGACCAGACGGCGGCGGTTGCTGATGGGGACCTCGACCACCGAGCGGACGATGACTTCCGGCTTGCTCACTCCGGGCGCGGTCGGCGATGTCTGCGAGCTCACCCGTTCCATCCCTTCGCGAGCTGCTGCCCGATCCCACCGCGGGCGGCTTTGAGCCGGAAGATCGAACGAATCAGGGTGGGCGCTGCGATGAAGAGCACGATGAGCGACTGAATCACCTGCACCAGGTCGATGGGGATGCCGGTGCTGGACTGCATCTGCACACCACCGGCCCGGAGCGCGCCGAAGAGCAGACCGGCCAGTATTGTTCCGCCCGGGGTGGCCCTGGCCAGCAGGGCAACCGTGATGGCATCGAACCCGATGCCGGCGTCGATGTCCTGCGTGATCGCGCTGTTGGTGCCGAGGATCTGCGACACCCCGGCAAGACCGGACAGACCGCCCGCCAGAATCATCACCATGGTGTAGTTGCGCTCGACGCTCATGCCTGCTGTGCGTGCGGCGAACTGGTTGGCGCCCACGGCACGCAGCTGGAACCCGAGGGTGCTGCGCGAAAGCAGCCACCACACACCAAGGGCTGCCAGCAGCGCCACGAAGAGCCCGGCGTGGACGCGCAGCCCGTTGCCCAGCAGAGGCGGGAGCTTCGCGCTGTCGTCGACCACGTTGCTGATGGCCTGCCCGTACGGCGGACGCTGGAAACCCTTGAGCCCGAGCAGAAAGCCCAGAAGGTTGAAGGCCACATAGTTGAGCATGATCGTCGTAATGACCTCATGCGCACCGGTACGAGCTTTGAGGAACCCGGCCAGACCTCCCCACAGTGCGCCGCCGACGATGCCAGCGATGATGCCGACGAGCAGATGCAGCACCACCGGCAGGTGCCAGGCGAATCCGACGTAGCCGGCGAAGATCGCGCCCATGATGATCTGGCCCTGGCCGCCGATGTTGAAGAGGCCGGCTCGAAAGGCGAGCCCGACCGACAGGCCGCCCACGATCAGTGGGGTGGCGTTGACCAGTGTCTCGGAGATCGGACCGAGGATACCGGCCAGAGTGCCCTTGGATGCGGTCGCAGGGTTGTAGATCGCCCCGTGGAACAACGCCGCGTAAGCGCCGAAGACCGCGCGTCCTGCCGCGCTGACCATGTCCATGGGCGCGGAGAAGAAGTACTGGGCTGCAGCCCGGGTGTCGGGGTCGGCCACGGCGATCAGCACGGCGCCAACCGCCATGGCCACAACGAGGGCCAACAGGGTGAGGACGGCGCTGTTGCCGTACCGCACGGCGTCCACCATCCGCCGGCCGAAGCTCGTTCGATCGTCTCCGGTTGGCGACCCCGGCTGGGTCGGAGCCGACGAGGAGCCCCCGGCCGTAGGCTGGTTCTCGCTCACTGGGCCACCCCGGACTTCGACCCGGCCATCAGGAGTCCGATCTCCGCGGCTGGGGTGCCGGCCGGCACCTCGCCGATGATGCGACCCCGATACATCACCGCGATGCGGTCAGCCAGAGCGAGTACCTCGTCGAGCTCGCTGGAGATGAGCACCACTGCTGCGCCGTTGTCACGCTCCTCGATGATCCGCCTGTGGACGAACTCCTGGGACCCCACATCGACGCCGCGTGTGGGTTGCGCCACCACGAGGAGCCGGAGCGGGCGGGACAGCTCGCGGGCCAGAACGAGCTTCTGCTGGTTGCCCCCGGACAGCGTCGAGGCGTTGGCCCCGATCGACGTGGTACGGATATCGAACTCCTGGACCCTGTGCTCCGCGTTGTCGGCGATGGCTTTGAGATCCAGTGACAGGCCTTTCGCGAAGGGCGCCTGGTCGAAGATATCGAGAACGAGGTTCTCCGCCAGGCTGAAGGCTCCCACAAGTCCGTCGTGGGAGCGGTCTTCGGGAACGTAGCCGACCCCGCGCGAGAGGATCTCGTCGATGCTTTCGCGGGTCACGTCATCCCCTGCGATCCGGACGCGTCCCGACGTGGGACGTGTGAGTCCGATCAGGCACTCGGTCAACTCGGTCTGGCCGTTGCCCTGGACCCCGGCGACGGCGAAGATCTCGCCCGCGCGAACCGAGAAGCTGACGTCGTCGACGAGAACCTGGCCCGTGTCGTTGACCACATGCAACGACTCGACATCGAGGACCGGCTCACCTGGGGCGGCGGGGGCTTTGTCGACCGTCAGCTGGACGGGGCGGCCCACCATCATCGAAGCGAGCTCGGCTGACGAGGAGCTGGGCGACGCCTCACCCACCACCTTGCCACGCCTGATGACGGTGATCCGGTCGGCAACGGCACGGACCTCACGCAGCTTGTGGGTGATGAAGACGATCGACGTCCCGCCGTCGCGCAGGGCACGCATAACCTGCATCAGCTCGTCGGTCTCCTGCGGGGTGAGTACAGCGGTCGGCTCGTCAAGGATGAGGACGCTGGCGTCGCGGACCAGCGCCTTGACGATCTCGACCCGTTGCTGCACCCCAACCGGCAGGTCGGCCACGAGGGCGTCCGGGGGAACGTCCAGGCCGTAACGAGCGGACACCTCAGCCACCAGACGCCGCGCGCTGCGATGGTCGAGGAACCCGAGGCGGCGGGTCTGCTCGTGCCCGAGCTCGACGTTCTCGGCGACCGTGAATACCGGAATCAGCATGAAGTGCTGATGGACCATGCCGATTCCTGCAGCCATCGCGTCGCCAGGCCCCTTGAAGGTGACCGGCAGGTCATCGATCAGGATCTCGCCGCTGTCAGGCTGGTAGAGCCCGTAGAGGACATTCATCAGCGTGCTCTTGCCCGCCCCGTTCTCGCCCAGGAGCGCGTGAATCTCGCCAGGATGAACCACAAGATCGATCGCGTCGTTGGCCACCAGCGGACCGAAGCGCTTGGTGATGCCTCGAAGTTCGAGCTTCAGCGTGACCTCCAGAACCGGTTCGGGCGAAGACCATTCCAGCCAAGCCTGAGGGGGAGCACGTGGGTGCTCCCCCTCAGGGGCGCTACATCAAGTCAACAGTCATTTCGGCTGGCTGGGCGAGGTAATGGCGATCTTGCCGGAGATGATGTCCGCCTTGACCTGGTCGACCTCGCTCTTGAGACTCGCGGGCACCTTGCTCTCGAACTCGTGGAACGGCGCCAGACCTGTGCCCGCGTTCTTGAGGTCACCGATGTAGCTGCCGGTCGGGAACGTGCCAGCGGCGGAGTCCGCGGCGTACTTTGTCACGGAGTCGGTGAGGTTCTTGGTGACGCTGGTCAGGAAGAACTTGCAGTACTGCGCAGCGCTCACGCAGCCATCGGTGTCAACCCACAGCACACTGACCTTGCCGCCGGAAGCCTGAGCCGCAGCGCCCGAGCCCAAGCCGGTGCCGCCCGCAACGGGGAAGAGAATGTCTGCACCCTGCTGGACGAAAGCCTGGGAGATCGAGCGACCCTTGTTCTGGTCGGTGAAGGACTGGGCAAACGTGCCGCCCTTCTGGTTCTTCTCGTCCCAGCCAAGGACCTGGACGGTCTTGCTCTTTGTCTTGTTGTAGTACTGCACGCCCTCCCAGAAACCATCCATGTAGATGGTCACGGGCGGGATGTTCAGGCCACCGAAGGTCGCGACCTTGCCCGTCTTGGTCATGGCAGCTGCGAGATAGCCCCCGAGGAAGCCGCCCTGCGCCGTGTTGTACTGCAGGCCATAGACATTGGGACCCAAGGGCCCGTTGTCGATCTCCGCGAACTGTTGCTTGGGGTTCGCCGCGGCGACCTTCTTGACCGCGTCGCCCATCAGGCCGCCCACCGCGATGACAGTGTCGCAACCCTTGTTGACCTCTGCCGTGAGGTTGGGGACGTAGTCGTTCTGGGAGTTCGAGGCGATGTACGAGATTGCGATGTTGGGGTTCGTCTTGTTGGCCGCCTGAAGACCTGCCCACGATGACTGGTTGAACGAGCGGTCGTCGACGCCGCCGGTATCAAGCACCATGCAGGCCTTGAACGCCTTACCGGCTGCCGTGGTCGAGCCGCCGCTCGTGGATGTGGCCCCAGGGGTCGTGGTGGTGGGCTTGTTCCCGCACGCTGCCAGGACCATGGCAGCCACGGAGACAACGGCCGCAATCTTCATCGATGAACGCAAGGCGCTCTCCTTATGTGAATGCACCAAACCAGTGAAATGCACCAAACGGTGCAACTTTTCGTGACTCTACCTGCCTTCAACCACCCTGCCTGCGGAGGCGCACGGCATTATCTGGATCGTTACTTGGCACCGTCAGCCATCGCGGCGACGGCCAACAACGTGGCCCCCGCGATCGCCGCCCTCTCGTCCACGATGATGTCGCCCTGATGCAGGTCGTAGGTCGCACCTCCTGGGGTCCGGGTCCCCAATCGGGCCATGGCTCCCGGTACCTCCTGCACATACCAGGCGAAGTCCTCCCCACCCAGGGACTGCAGGGTCGACCGGGGCGCGTCAGGGCCGATCGCAGCAACCGCGGCGCAACGAAGAACCTTGACGCAGCTGGGGTCGTTGACCACTGGCGGCACTCCCCGCACGTGCTCGACCTTCACCGACACGGCATACGGGCTCACAACGGCATGGACGACCTCCTCCAGCAGAGGCCCGATCTCGTCCCACAGCTGGGCGTCAAGCATCCGCAAGGTGCCGGCGACGGTGCCCGCCGACGGGATGACGTTCGGGGCACTGCCGGAATGGAGGCTCCCCCAGACCAGCGCGACACCGGCACGAGGGTCGACCCGTCGCGAGAGCACGGCGGGGACGTCGGTGACGACCTTGGCCAGCGCATAGGTCAGGTCCTGGGTCAGATGCGGACGTGCCGTATGCCCTCCGCGGCCGCTGAGCGTGATGGTGACCCCGTCGGCGGCAGCCGTGAGCGGGCCGTTGTGAAGGCCCACGTGACCGACATCCAGCGTGGGGTCGCAGTGGACGCTGAAGATGGCGTCGACACCCTCGATCCCGCCTTGCCTGATCACCTGCTGCGCTCCACCCGGGATGACCTCCTCGGCCGGCTGGAAGATCAGGCGCACCCCCGTGCCCTGCGCCGCGAGTGAGTCGACGTTCTGGTGGAGAGCCAGACCAGCACCCAGCACTGCGGCGATGTGAAGGTCATGGCCGCAGGCGTGGCAGACCCCCTCATTGACGGAGGCGAACGGCAGGCCGGTCCGTTCGGCCACCGGCAGCGCGTCCAGGTCAGCCCGCAGAGCCACGCGGTATGCCGGGTCGGCAGGGCCGATGTCGGCCACCAGGCCGCTGCCCGCAAGGAGCCGCACCCGGATACCGGCCGCGATCAGCCGGTCCGCGACGACGGTACTGGTGCGAACCTCGTTGCCCGCCAGCTCGGGGTGGGCATGCAGGTCGCGGCGCAGCTCGATGAGCTCGTCCGCCAGGCCGGCCAGCGTCCGGCGGATGACTGTGGTGAACAAGGCAACATCGCGCTGAGGTCTCACGAGCGGTAACGCTACCCGCCAACCCACGGGCTCAGGCCGTGTCCGGTCGGGCTCAGAAGGTGTCGTTCGGAACGTACGTGCCCCAGACGTCACGGAGGGCGTGAGCGATCTCGCCACCGGTGGCGTGAGCGCCCAGGGCCTCCTTCATCGGCAGCAGGACGTTGTCGGTTCCGGCTCCGGCGGCACGAAGGGCGTCCAGGGCGCGGGCCACGGCGTCGTTGTCGCGCTCCTTGCGCAGCACCGCGAGGCGCTCGCACTGCTCCGCCTCGATCATCGGGTCGGCCCGCAGCGGCTCGAACGGGTCCTCCTCGTCGAGGGTGTACTTGTTGAGGCCGATGATGGTGCGCTCGCCCTCGTCGATCTCCAGGGCGATGCGATAGGCCGATCGTTCGATCTCCGCCTTCTGGAAGCCCTGCTCGATCGCGGCCACGGCGCCACCACGATCCTCGACGGCCTGGATCAGCCCGACCACCGCTTCTTCCATGTCGTTGGTCATGGACTCCATGACATAGGACCCGGCGAAGGGGTCGACGGTCTTGGTCACGTCCGTCTCGTAGGCGATCACCTGCTGGGTGCGCAGGGCAAGTCTGGCGGCCTTCTGGCTCGGCAGCGCGAGGGCCTCGTCGTAGGAGTTGGTGTGCAGCGACTGGGTGCCGCCGAGTACGGCGCCCAGGCCCTGCAGCGCAACCCGCACCATGTTGACCTCGGGCTGCTGGGCGGTCAGCTGAACACCGGCCGTCTGGGTGTGGAAGCGGAGCATGTGGGACTTGGGGTTCTTGGCGCCGAACTCGTCCCTCATGATGTGGGCCCAGATTCGGCGGGCGGCCCGGAACTTGGCGACCTCCTCCAGCAGCGTCGTGCGGGCCACGAAGAAGAAGGAGAGGCGGGGGGCGAAGTCGTCGATCTCCAAACCGGCCGCGAGCGCGGTACGCACGTACTCCTTGGCATTGGCCAGCGTGAACGCGATCTCCTGCGCGGGCGTGGCTCCAGCCTCGGCCATGTGATAACCCGAGATGGAGATGGTGTTCCAGCGCGGAATCTCTTTGTGGCAGTAGGTAAAGATGTCGCTGATCAGGCGCAGTGACTCCTTCGGCGGGTAGATATAGGTGCCGCGGGCGATGTACTCCTTGAGGACGTCGTTCTGGATGGTGCCGTTCAGCTTGTCGCCGGCGATGCCCTCCTCCGCGGCCACCATCTGGTACATCAGCAGCAGTGTCGAAGCCGGCGCGTTGATCGTCATCGACGTGCTGATCTGGTCCAGCGGCAACCCGCGGAACAGCGTGCGCATGTCATCGATCGAGTCGATCGCGACCCCGACCTTGCCGACCTCCCCCGAGGCGATCGTCTCGTCGGAGTCATAACCCATCTGGGTTGGAAGGTCGAACGCCACGGACAGGCCACCGGTGCCGGCCTTGACCAGCTGGTGGTAGCGCTCGTTGGACTCCCTGGCATTGCCGAACCCGGCATACTGCCGCATCGTCCAGGGCCGCCCCGTGTACATGCTCGGGTAGACACCCCGGGTGAACGGGAACTTCCCCGGCGACCCCAGGCGCTCCGCTGCGTCGAAGCCATCGAGTGACAACTGGTCATAGACCTGGGCGATCGGCAGGTCGGACTCGCTGCGCGCGCCGGGGGATTCAGCCATGGCGTGAGCCTAATGAACGAAGCATTCCGCGCCAAGGCGGGCCGTTGGACCTGGCCCGGTGCAGGCTCAGGTGAGGTGCTCGCGCCCGGTTGCCTTGAGTAGGTCGACCAGGGCTTTGACCTCCTGGGCGTGCTCACGGGTGGTGATGAGCAGGGCGTCCGGGGTGTCGACCACGACGATGTCGTCCAGACCGAGCATGGCGACCGTCCGGCCGGAACCGGGAATGACCACGCCGGTCGCGTCCTTCGCCACCACCAGGTCGACGTCGCCCAGGACCTTCAACCCCGGGACGTCCCTCGTCGCCGACAGCAACGAGCCGAGCGAGGTGAAGTCCCCCACGTCGTCCCAGGGGAAGCGACCCGGCACCACAGCCACCCGTCCTTCGGCTGCGGCGGGTTCGGCCACCGCATGGTCGATGGCAATCTTGGGCAGCTCGGGCCACAGCTCGGCCAGACGTTCAGGCTCGGCGGCGATGTCGCGCAGACTGGCAGCCATCATGGGATGGAACCTCGCCACCAGATCGAGAAGGATGGATGCCCTGACGACGAACATCCCAGCATTCCAACGGTATTCACCGGTTGCCAGGTAGTCGCGTGCGGTCGCCTCATCGGGCTTCTCCACGAACGACCGGACGGCCCGGCCATTCGGAGCAGCAGGCATCGCCAAGCTGTCACCGACCTGGATGTAGCCGAAACCCGTTGCGGGATGGGTCGGTTCGATACCGATCGTGACCAGGTGACCCGCCCGCGCGACCACGACCGCCTCACGCACGCAGTCCGCAAAGACTTCGGGCTCGCCGATGACATGGTCAGCGGCGAACGAGCCGATAACGGCGTTGGGGTCACGTCGTTCCAGGATCGCCGCGGCGAGTCCGATCGCGGCCATGGAGTCCCGCGGAGATGGCTCAGCCACGAGGTTGACCGCCGCCAGCGCCGGCAGCTGGGCTCGTACGGCCGGCTCGTGAAGGATGCCGGTCACCACGATGATGTGGTCGCCGCACAGGGGATGCAGCCGGTCCCACGTCGTCTGCAACAGCGAGCGCCCGGCACCCGTCAGGTCATGCAGGAACTTCGGCGAGAACGACCGCGACAGGGGCCAGAGACGTGTCCCTGCGCCCCCCGCGGGGATGACCGCCCAGAACCCGTCGATCACCGACTCGTCGGGGTCCCCCGCGACCTGTCCCATTGTGCGCGCGACCTCAGCCATGGCGCAGACGCTACAGGCCCGCGTCGTGACAAGGCGGCTCCACCCGACGCCCGCAGCGGAAGCCGTTATGCTGCCGGTTCGATGACTGCTCC
Source organism: Dermatophilaceae bacterium (assembly GCA_036569625.1). GTDB lineage: Bacteria > Actinomycetota > Actinomycetes > Actinomycetales > Dermatophilaceae > UBA4719. The sequence continues at coordinate 15,232 of DATCQG010000129.1, forward strand.
CCGGTATGCCGTCCGCGCCCTTGCGCTGAGCATCTCACTCACCGCCGTGGCCGCGATCTGCGTCATCGGACTCACTCCCCTCGCCCAGGCTGCCCGCAGTGCTCCCATTGGCGGCCCGCAGCTCGCCCGCGGCGGCGTCATCGTGAACCTGGCGCCCGGCGTTCCGCCGCCACCTGCCATGCCGGGCGCGTCCTTCCTGGTCGCGAACATGGATACCGGGGAGATCCTGGCGGCCAGGGCTCCCCACACACCCCACCGGCCGGCCAGCACCCTCAAGACGCTCACGGCGCTGACCCTGATCCCACGCCTCGATGCGGACAAGAAGATCCTGGTCCGACCGGAGGACGTGCGTGTCGAGGGGAGCCGCGTGGGCATCCTTGCCGGGACGGCATACAGCACCCGGACACTCCTGCAAGGGTTGCTGCTGGCGTCGGGCAACGACGCGGCTTACGCCCTTGCCCGTGCCAACGAGAGCGTCGCGGTGACCCTCCGGGAGATGAACGCCACTGCGGCGGAGCTCGGCGCCTTCGACACGGTGGCCAAGGACCCCAGTGGCCTGGACCAGCCCGGCGAGACCAGCAGCGCCTACGACCTGGCATTGATCGGCCGCGCTGCGATGAAGCTTCCGAGCTTCCGAGGCTATGTCAGCACCAGAACGGCCTCAGTCCCCGGGGGCAGGTCCAGCGACGGCAAGATGCTGCCGGCGTTCAGGATCAACAACCACAACCGGCTCCTCTACAACTACGACGGCGCGATCGGCATCAAGAACGGATACACGATCGCCGCCCAGCAGACGTTCATCGCCGCCGCCACCCGAGGAGGAAAGACCTACATCGTGACCGAGCTGTCCAGTCCCAACGGCAGCTGGCGTCCGACCGCAGCGCTGCTGGACTGGGCGTTCGCACACGCGGACGCGCTCACCCCGATCGGCCAGCTGGTCGCACCCGGCGCGGCGACGAGACCGGGGTCTTCCTCCACGGCCGGTGACCCACCCGGGTCGTCACCAAACACATCCGCCCGTCCGCCGGTGCTGCAGCCCTGGGCCGGGGTGGCTGGGCTGCTCGGCGGGGTGGCACTGGTCGGCGCCTGGGCGGCGCGCAGGATCTCGCGCCGGCGCAGCTGACCCGCTCTCAGCGCCGGACCACGTCGACCAGCGACCGGATGCCGCGGACCAGCGCTCCCACGGCCGCCAGCGTTGCAGCCCCGAGGACAGCGCCTGCCGCCAGCGTCGTACGGTCACCGGACCGCGCCCCGAACGTCGGCAGTGAGTCGCTACGGGCAGAACCGGTCTCGAGAGGGGCAACAGCATCGGGGCCGCCGCCCGGAGTGTGCGGACCGTCACCGTGGATGTCATCGACGTCGTTGGCCGCCCAAGCGGCGGAGATCAGCGTGAGCCGAGCAATCAGGTTGAGCCAGAACAACAAACCGATCACGATCGCGATCGAGGCGAAAAGCGGGTTGGCGGTCACCCGCGGCAGCAGCGTGGACGCCGAGAGCTTCAGCAGGCTGAACCCGATCCCGCCCACCAACGCCCCCTGCACCAGGTCACGCCAGTGCGCAGGCACGCCGGAGAGCACCCGCAGCAGGAGCATCATCAGGCCTGTGTCTGCCACAACGCTGACCGCGAGCCCCGCCAGCACCAGGATCCAGCCCTGACCGGCCATCCCGATCCGCCCAGCTATCCAGCCGGCCGCGGCGCCGACGACGGTGGTCAGCGCCGCGGAGAGGGCGATGCCCAGCCCCAGGGAAAAGAGCACACCGAGATCGCGAAGCTTGGTGGAGACCAGGTTGCCCACCGACCCCCGGACCCCAAAGACGGCACGGATCCCCTCGCGGACAGCACCCAACCAACCCATCCCGGCCAGCACGAGGCTGATGAAGGCGATCACACCGGTGATCGTCAACGCCGCAGCACGAGGGGCCTGGATCGGGATGAGCCCCTGGGGATGCTGCGCATCCTTGACGAAGCCCGGCAGGTTCGCGTTCAGGTTGTCAGCCACCGAGTGCAACAGCTCGGGGTGCCCGCGCAGGACGAAGCCGAACACCGTGAACACGAGCGCGACCGCGGGAAAGATCGAGAAGAAGGCGAAATAGCCGACGCCTGCGGCCAGGATGTTGCCCCGTGCGTCGCCGTAGCGCTTCCAGGCCCGCCAGGGCTTGCCCGCCCGCAACCGTGCCAACAGGGGCCTCACGGCACCCGACCAGGTTGGCTGTTCGCCCCGGTCCCGAAGTCGAAGCTGCGGACCTCGCGCCAGACAAGGTCATCGCCATGCTCGTAGAGGTGAAAGGCTCCAACCTCGAACGAGCATTCGTACGAGGCCAGCTCGTTGAAGGC
>DATCQG010000130.1:0-7455 GCA_036569625.1 Dermatophilaceae bacterium
GCTCCGGTCCCAGCTTCAGTTTCGCGACGACCGTAAGTCTGGAGTCGCAGGGCCTTGTGGAATGGCCCCGACCCTACTGCCGGGGCACCACACCAAAGAGAGGAGCCCTCCCATGTACGCACGATCTGTTACCTATCAGGCACGACCCGAAACGATCGACGAAGGCGTCACCTACGTCCGGGACGAGGTGATGCCGGCACTCACGGCCATGGACGGCAGCACAGGGCTGTCGATGATCTGTGACCGCGAGTCCGGGCGCTGCATCATCACCAGCGCTTGGTCAACCAAGGAAAGTCGAGACGCCAGCGACCAGATGATGATCGCGAAGCGCGAGCGTGGAGCTGAGATCTTCGGAGCCCAGCCGTCCGTCGACATCTGGGACATCGCGGTGGTACACCGCCGCGTCGCCACGGGCGAAGGCGCCTGCGTGCGCTGCACCTGGCTCAGCATGGACACCGCGGGGCTCACCCACGCCATCGACACCTACCGGATGGCAACTCTCCCAGCCCTGGAGGAGCTGGACGGCTTCTGCAGTGCCAGCCTGATGGTCAACCGCGCCAACGGTCGTGCCGTGTCCTCCGCGACGTTCGCCAGTCGCAACACGATGGTGGCGTCCCGCAAGGCAGCCGAGGCGCTGCGCTCGCGCATCGCCGAGGACGTCGGTGCCACGGTGGCCGACATCCAGGAATTCGAACTGGCTCTCGCGCACCTGCACGTCCGGGAGATGGCGTAAGCGACGCTGTCCTGACGACGCCCACCTCCCCTTGCCTGTGCTGACGGGGCGCCGTGCCGAGGGGGTGCTTTGACCCAGCTGCTATCACGTGGCCAATGAGCTGGTCAGAAGAGCAACGATCTCTCGAGCCGTAGGCCTTGAGCGCTCGTTGGCGCCACGGCCGCTGTTCACGTCGCCGGCTGACCTAGTTCGAGCGGGCGATTTGGCGGCTCCACCAGCGCGCTGCTGGAGCCGCCAGCAGCAAAACTTCGCGATGATCACGCATCGCCAGACGATCGGTGACCGGTCACCGATCCTGCTCTGGCATAGGTCGTGTTTTCATCGCCAGGGGCTAACCTAAGGCTCCCAAACGGCGTGGTCATGGGCGAACACGACGCGAGACGGATCCAGCTGCTGCAGCCGGTCTAGCCAGCTCGGCGGCACCGGCAGCGGCTGCGGATGGTTGTCGCGGTGAGCGCGCCAGGCCAGCGCGTCAGCGCTGTACGCCGTGGCAGTGTCGTGACTCTGTCCGGCGACGACCACGGTGCCATCCGGCTTTCTGACAACCAGTGACTGATGACCTTCGGTGTGTCCGGGGGTCGGTATCAGGATGACACCGGGCAGGACCTCTGCCTCACCGGCCAGCTCTTCATAGCGGGTGCCAGGCGTGTCGATCAGCTCTGCCAGTGTGTAGTCGACCACAGTGCGAGCAGCGACAAGCTCGCTTGCCTGGGTGAAGATCGGCTTACCGGCGAAGAAGGCATTGCCGCCACAATGGTCGAAGTGCAGGTGGCAGTTCGCGACAAGGTCGATGTCGTCCACGCTGGCATCGACTGATCTCAGCGCCTGGTTCAGGCCGGTCCGTCGCGGGCGATAGTGCTGATTCACCCAGGAGTCGTCTCCCATGCCGGTGTCGAACAGCAGGGTGCCCTCAGGATGGTTGACCAAGTAACCCAGGCAGGGTTCCACGCGCGGCTCTCCGGTACAAGTCTCTTCCGGAGGACGCACGAAGTAGCCGAAGTCCACTCGCAGCACGGTCACGTCATCCATGCCAGAAGTATGGCGGTGCGCCGGCCCCAGCCACGGCCCGAAAGGGCGTTGGTCAGCGAGCCGTTGGTGTCCGTACGCCATGGCTCACCGGACGTCGCCGGCCTCGCCTGACGCCGCGAGGGATCGAATTCGTCAAGCGTTGACATGCACCCCGGTCCGGACCTAGCATCGGCGTCATGCGCGCAATGATCGTCAAGGAGTTCCGAGAGCTACGTCGCGACAGGCGCACCCTCGCCATGTTGATAGCGCTGCCGTTGCTGCTGCTGGTGATCTTCGGCTATGCGGCCAACTTCCGGGTCGCGACCGTGAAGGCCGCAGTGGTAGGGCCGCAGGCCGCCCAGGTGGCCGCGTCGTTGCCGTCGTCGTTCTTTGACGTCACCGTGACCCAGCCGTCCGACAGCCAGGCGGACGCGGTGCGACTGCTTCATGACAGGACTGTCGACGTCGCGATCGTCACCGGCCGGGCGCCGGTGCTCGCGCTGGTCGACGGTTCGAATCTCTTCGCTGCGCAGTCCATCGTGTCGGTGCTCAACAAGGAGGGCAACAAGGTCAGCACGCAGATCCTGTTCAACCCCGAGCTCAAGACCTCCTGGGTTATGGTCCCGGCCATCATCGGGCTGATCCTCGCGTTCATCGGCACGATCGTCACCAGCATCGGCCTGGTGCGTGAGCGCGAGACGGGCACCCTCGAGCAGCTGGCCGTCATGCCGATTAAGCCCAGCACCGTGATCCTCGGCAAGATCTCGCCGTACTTCCTGGTGTGCTCGATCGACGTTCTCATCATCACCACGCTGGGCATGTTGCTCTTTGATGTGCCGTTCAACGGGAACGTGTTCGTGTTCGCGCTCGGGGCCGCGCTGTTCCTGTTTGTGGTGTTGGGGCTCGGCGTCTTCATCTCGACGATCTCGCAGACCACCGGGCAAGCGATCCAGACCGCGTTCTTCTTCATGCTGCCGCAGATCCTGCTGTCGGGCATGATCTTCCCGCTGGACGCGATGGCTGCCGGGGTCCGGTGGATCGGCTACCTGCTGCCGCTGACGTACTTCATTATGATCTCCCAGGGGGTGATGCTTCGCGGGGCGTCGCTGGCATCCCTGTGGTTGCCGTTCCTCGTGCTCACGCTGATGGCCATCGTGGTATTCAGCGGCGCCACCCTCCGGTTCCGCCGTGACCTCGCGCCGGGCCGACGCCGGAACCGCGGCAGTGTCTCCCCAGAACCTGCCGCCGAGCCAGCCGGCAGCGAGGCGGGGAGCGGGTCATGACGTATGCCGTTCGGTCCGCCGTCGTGCGGTTCGGCGACACCCTCGCCCTGGAAGATGTGACCCTGCTGGTCGAGCCGGGATCGGTCGTGGCCGTCGTCGGCGGCGACGGCGCGGGCAAGACCACGTTGCTGCGCAGCCTGGTCGGTGAGGTGCCCCTCGAGCGGGGTCAGGTCGATGCCCCGTCTCCGATGGCGATCGGCTACCTGCCGGCCACCTCCGGCAGCTGGCCGGCCCTCACCGTCGCGCAGAACATGGACTTCGTCGGGGGCATCTACGGCCTGTCCGGCGACGCCCTGGCCTCTCGCCGGGAGGAGCTGCTCGACCGCGCGGCACTGCAGCAGTCCGCCGGCCAACTGGCCGCACAGCTATCGGGTGGCATGCGCCGAAAGCTCGGCTTCTGCATGGCAATGCTGCACAACCCTGCGCTGCTGGTGCTTGACGAGCCCAGCACCGGCATCGACCCGGTGAGCCGGGTCGACCTGTGGCGGCTGGTGTCCGAGGCTGCGGCTGCCGGAGCAGCTGTCGTGATGTCCACGACGTACCTCGATGAGGCAGAGCGGGCAGCCGGCCTGCTTGTTCTCGATGGCGGCCGGACTCTGGCCGGCGGCACGCTTCAGGACGTGCTCGACTCTTTCGACGGCGCCATTGCGCACACGGCCACCCCGGACCGGCGGGCCTGGGCATGGCGGCGGGGGCGTGACTACCACGAGTACTGGCCCGCCACAGCCAAGGTGCCTCTCGACGCCGTGGCCGTCATCCCGGATCTCGAGGACGTGGTCATCGCCTTGTCGCTGCTGAGGAGCCACCACTCGGAGCTGGCTTCATGAGCTCCCACAGCTCGGCCGCGGCTCAGCCCACGGTGCTGCTTCGGTCCGATCGGGTCGGTCGCACGTTCGGGGGCTTCCTCGCGGTCGACGACGTCACGATGAGCGTCGGGCCCGGGGAGGTCGTCGGCCTGCTCGGTGCCAACGGCGCTGGCAAGACGACGCTGATCCGCATGCTGCTCGGACTGATCGCCACCACGACGGGCGACGTCGAGCTGCTGGGCGGTCCGCCCGACCGGGAGCGGCGCACCCATCTGGGCTACGTGCCACAGGGCCTGGGGCTGTACCGCGACCTCACAGTGCGGGAGAACCTCGCCTTCAGCACCCAGGCCTACGGCGCCGTTCAGCCCGACCTGCCCGAGGCGCTCCGGGCGATCGCAGACCGGCTCGTCGCGGATCTCCCGCTCGGCCTGCAGCGACAGCTCGCGTTCCTCTGCGCACTCGCTCACGACCCCGAGGTGCTGGTACTCGACGAGCCAACGTCCGGCGTCGACGCGCTCGCCCGGGCGGCGCTGTGGGACACCATCCACGAGCAGGCCGAGACGGGGGTCGGCATCCTGGTGACGACGCACAACATGGCGGAGGCCGAGCAGTGCGACAGGCTGCTGCTGATGTCGCAGGCGCGTCTGGTCGCGCAGGGCAGCGAGGCCGACATCATAGGCTCCACCACCGCCATCGCCATCCGCAGCAACGACTGGGCGAGAGCGTTCGCCGTCCTCAACCAGGCCGGCCAGCCGGTGATGTTGGCGGGGCGCGACGTGCGTGTGGCCGACGCCGACGCCGACCAGGTGCGCGCGGTCCTGGCAGATGCCGGGATGAGCGCCGAGGTCTTCGGGGTGCCGGCCACCATTGAGGAGCGGATGATGGTGCTGGCCCGTGCCCCGGAGGCGCCCTGATGCCGCCGCGGGGGCGGCGTCCTGTCGGTGGCCCCGATACCCGCGAGCAGATCCTGACCGCGGCTGGCGAGCTGTTCTCGGAGCTGGGATTCGAACGCACCACGATGCGCGCGGTGGCTGCCAGGGCCGACGTCGACCCGGCTCTTATTCATCACTTTTTCGTCAACAAGGAGGGCCTGCTCGCCGCGGCTCTCGTCCTGCCCGTCGACCCGGCCGCTCTGCTGGCCGGTCTCGACAAGGATCCCGCGCACGCCGGTGAGGCGGTCGTTCGCCGGGTGCTCGGAGTGTGGGAGGCCGACCCCCAGACCCGGCGCCACCTGCTGGGACTCATCCGTGTCGGGTTATCGCACGAGTACGCCGCCGGCGTACTACGCGACCTGCTGGGCCGCACCATCCTCACCGCTCTGGCGCGCGTGGTCGCCGATGACCGCCAGTCGTTGCGCGCTGCGCTCGTAGGCACCCAGATTGGCGGTCTCCTCCTCGGTAGGTATGTGCTGGGCATCCCTGCAGTGAGGGACGCGACCCCCGAGGAACTTGCTCTGGCGATCGGACCCGTCATCCAGCACTACCTGAACGGCCCCATCGACACGCACAACTCGAACGCTCCGAACCTCACACGCGAGCACCGATAACCACGAGGCTGCGATAGCGAAATGGCCTACGGTCACGCGAGGAGGCTGCGCCGACCTGGAACAGCTGAGGTTGTCTTCGAGGAAGAAGCGTGCTGCAAGGGGGCTGCGACCGGCAGAGCAGTTCAATGCTGCCCCTGTGACGTCTGTCCATTGTGGTCGGCGCAGTCGACGTCGGCAGGACGACAGTCCCGTTGTCGGTGACCGACGACGCGCGTTCTCGCCTGTTCGGTTCGGTTGATGCTCGTGCGGCGCGCTGACGCGGGCGTGGTGATCGGCGCCTCTCTGGCAGCCAAGCCGCCGGGGTTGGGCACCGGCCGATCGCGTTCGCGCTGGGCAGGCCGGCGAGCACGGTTCGTGGGGTGGCCGATCCGGTTCGCCGCTCGAGCCGAGGAGTGGCGGGCGTCGTTCACCGGCCTGGCCGGCCTCGCCCAGATCCCCGCCGCGTGGGTCATCACCAGTGTGGTGCTGACCGTGTTCGGCTGGGTCCCCCGGCTCACCGCTGCGGTTTGCGGCCTGCTAGCAGTGTTCATCGCCCTCGGCGAGTTCGGGGTGTTGTGGAACGCGCCCCAGTGGCTGATGGACCTCTCCCCGTCGTCGTGAAGCAGTTGGTGACCCTCCGACACCTCCTGGGCCGCCCCGATAGAGGAACGACCAGCGGACGGGCATCGCCGAGCGCTCCCGGGGTCGCCAGATGATCGCTGCAAGCTCTCGACTCAGATGCGACCGGTCGCCTCCCCTTGCAGGACAGGCAGGGGGTCAGGAACCGCCTGCACGTGCCAACGCCGGCGCGGGTCAGCTGCGAATACCAAGTTGCCTGGTCAAGTTCGATGTGCCTCGAGTCGCGGGTGTGCTGGGGTGGACTTGCATCACGACTGAAGATAGGACACCCTAAGTTCCAACTAGTTAGGGTATCCTAACTCACGTTTCTGAAGGAGAGATTCCGATGGGCTTGTCCAAGACGCTGTTGCTCGGCTTCATCGCCGGGGTGACGATCCTGCTGGGTCTGCCGGTGGGTCGAATGCGCCGGCCCGCACCAAGCCTGCGGGCGCTGCTGAACGCGGTCGCCATCGGGATCCTGCTGTTCCTCGTGTGGGATGTGCTCTCCCACGGCTGGGAGCCGATCGACACCGCACTGGGCAACCTTCACGACCACCATGGGAGCCTGGCCCCAGTACTCGGTTATGGCACGTTGTTCGCCGGCGGGCTGGCGGCCGGGCTGCTGTCCCTGGTGTTCTACGAGCGCTGGATGGGGCGTGCGGCCGGCTCGGATCGGGGCTCGGCACCGACCGCCGCCCAGTTCGGACCCGGGGCGATGACAGTCGGCGAGCTCGCCGCGACCCCGCGGGGGATGGCTTCCTGGTCCCCGGCCCGGCGGCTGGCGCTGCTGATCGCCGTCGGCATCGGGTTGCACAACTTCGCCGAGGGACTGGCCATCGGCCAGTCCGCAGCACGAGGCGAGGTCGCATTCGCGACGCTGCTCGTGATCGGGTTCGGGCTGCACAACGCAACCGAGGGCTTCGGCATCGTCGCACCGCTGGCCGCCGACACAGCGAACGGTGACGGCTCGGCGACCCGCCCCAGCTGGGGGTTCCTGCTCGGCCTCGGCGTGATCGGCGGCGGCCCGACGTTCCTGGGCACCGCGGTCGGGCATGGCTTCACCAGCGAGGCCCTCAGTGTGGTGTTCCTGACCCTGGCTGCGGGTTCGATCCTGTACGTGGTCATCCAGCTGCTCGGCGTCGCGGCCAAGACCCGCCGACCTGACCTGCTCGCGTACGGGCTGCTTGTCGGGATGATCGCCGGGTTCGCCACCGACGCGATCGTGACCGCGGCCGGCGCCTGATCCGGCGACGAGCCGCGCCATCACGGTGCCGCATGCTCACCCGCTACCAAGTCGTCGACAAAACCGCGGGTAACAGAGACCACGGCACAGCACCCGCTAAGGGTGCGCGGCGTTCCCGTAGACCGATCCCCTTGCGGTGGTTGGTGAATTGCCCTCCCCTGCGCTCCCGGCCACCGGTAGCCGTTCCGCTAATGGGACTCCCTCTCGTGCCGATGACTGTGAGCTGGCCGGCTGACACG
>DATCQG010000131.1:0-2599 GCA_036569625.1 Dermatophilaceae bacterium
CTCCGGGTCATCGCCGTTCACGTGGAAGATCGGCGCCTGGATCATCCGCGCGACGTCCGTGGAGTAGAACGAGGAGCGCGACGCGGCCGGTGACGTGGTGAAGCCGACCTGGTTGTTGATGACAACGTGGATCGTGCCGCCAGTGCGGTATCCGCGAAGCTGCGAGAGGTTGAGCGTCTCGGCCACGACACCCTGACCCGCGAAGGCGGCGTCACCGTGCACCAGCACCGGCAGCACGGTGAATGCCTCGCCGGCCAGGTCGAGCCGGTCCTGTTTGGCGCGCACGATGCCCTCGAGGACCGGGTTGACCGCCTCGAGGTGCGAAGGGTTGGCAGCCAGGTAGACCTTCGTCGTTGCGCCGTCCTCGGTGACGAACTCGCCTTCGGTGCCGAGGTGGTACTTGACGTCACCCGAGCCCTGGACCGACTTTGGGTCCTGCGTGCCCTCGAACTCGCGGAAGATCTGGTCATACGACTTGCCCGCGAGGTTGGCCAGCACGTTGAGGCGGCCACGGTGCGGCATACCGATACAGACCTCGTCGAGACCCTCACCGGCGGCCCGGCACAGGATCCGGTCGAGCAGAGGGATCACCGACTCGCCGCCCTCGAGGCTGAATCGCTTCTGCCCGACGAACTTGGTCTGCAGGAACGTCTCGAATGCCTCAGCGGCGTTGAGCCGTCTCAGGATCCGAAGCTGTTCGCCAGGAGAGGTCTTGGCATAAGGCCCCTCGACCTTGGACTGCAGCCACTCGCGCTGGTCCGGGTCCTGGATGTGCATGTACTCGATGCCGACGGTCCGGCAGTAGGCGTCGCGCAGGATGCCCAGGATCTCACGGAGCTTGAGCATCGGCGCTCCGCCGAAACCTCCGGTGGCGAAGTCGCGATCGAGGTCCCACAGCGTCAGGCCGTGCGAGGTGACGTCGAGGTCGGCGTGCCGGCGCTGGCGATACTCGAGCGGGTCGGTGTCGGCCATGAGGTGGCCGCGCACCCGGTAGGCGTGGATGAGCTCCTGCACGCGCGCCGTCTTGTTGACGTCCTCGTCGTGGCTGGCCGAGATGTCCTGTATCCAGCGGATCGGCTCGTAGGGGATCCGGAGCGACTCGAAGACCTCGTCATAGAAGCGGCTGGCGCCCAGGAGCAGCTCGTGCAGGATCCGCAGGAACTCACCGGACTGCGCGCCCTGGATGATCCGGTGGTCATAGGTCGAGGTGATCGTGATCGTCTTGCTGACGGCGTTGCGGTTCAACGTCTCCTGGCTCGCGCCCTGCCACTCGGCCGGGTACTCGAGCGCGCCGACCCCAATGATGGCGCCCTGGCCGGACATCAGCCGGGGCACCGAGTGGACGGTGCCGATCGTGCCCGGGTTGGTCAGGCTGATGGTGGTGCCCTGGAAGTCCTCGACCGTGAGCTTGTTGTTGCGCGCCTTGCGGACGACGTCCTCGTATGCCGTCCAGAAGTGCGAAAAGTCCATTGCCTCGGTGGCCTTGATGCTGGGCACGAGCAGGGTGCGGGTGCCGTCGGGCTTGGGTATGTCGATGGCCAGGCCGAGGTTGATGTGCGCCGGCGTGATGAGAACGGGCTTGCCGTCCCGCTCACCGAATCCGTTGTTCATCTGCGGCATCAGGGCCAGCGCCTTGACGATCGCGTAGCCGATCAGGTGGGTGAAGCTGACCTTGCCTCCACGGCTGCGCGCGAGGTGGTTGTTGATGACCACCCGGTTGTCCATCAGGAGCTTGGCGGGGACGGTGCGCACGCTGGTCGCGGTCGGCACCGTCAGGCTCGACTCCATGTTGACCACGGTCCGTGCGGCGGCTCCACGCAGTGGCTGGACCTCGTCCTCGCTGAGCGGGCCGGTGGGGATGACCCGCGGCAGGTCGCGCGACTTCGGGGCCTTCTCCGCAGGCTGGACCGTATCCGCGGCCGGCTGGCTCGCCGTCGGCGGCGCGGCGGCAGGAGAGGTGGCGGCAGGAGCGGAGGTGGGGGCAGGAGCGGACGCGGCGGCAGGAGCGGAGGTGGGGGCCCCCGGTGGTGCGGCGGCGTTGACCACCGGGTCCGCCGACATACCCGAGCCGTTGGTCGTGTCGTTGGCTACAACGGCCGGGTGGTAGTCGGAGAAAAACTCCCACCAAGCGGCGTCCACCGAGCTCTTGTCCTGCAGGTACCGCTGGTACAGCTCGTCCACGAGCCATTCGTTCGGGCCGAAGGTCGCCATGGGGTCATTCGCAGGGAGCTGGTCAGGCACGGCGAATACGCCTCTTTCGTGAAAGGGGGAAGACCGGACGTGCTCCCCAGCCTATCGCTCGGGAAACTGGGGAACACGCCTCTGCAGGCCCGCAATCTCGCCGCGACCACGCGGCAGCGAGCTGGGCTCAGGTCACGTCGCGGCGCACGGTCAACGCCGAGCCGACTCCGGCCAGGACCGCCGCATATGCCACCAGAACGAGCGCGCCGGCCCACCACGTCAGCGGTTGGACACTTGAGCCGGTGTTGACCTGTCCGACCATGGCTGACGTCGCCTGACTCGGCATGTAGGGGACGATCGCCTTCCCCCAGCTGACCAGGCCCAGGAGGAGCCCCAACAACGGCTCGAGAATCCAGGC